>VXPE01000080.1 GCA_009839745.1 Candidatus Poribacteria bacterium | reverse complement strand
GAACGCAGTCGCAACGAAACCGAAGCCCACGCCTTTAGGCGTTGGGTGCTATCACAAATGCCGTATTATTTTGACGATGGTTGTGAAGGGATTCATCGTTTTTTTTTTTGATGAACCCGTATCCCGGTGAGATAATGAGGAGCAATAGACATGAGAAGGTTCGGTACACAGGGACCCGTGAACCCTGAACAGCACTATGTTGTCGCTCGGACTGAGGAACTCACCGAGTTCATCAAGCGCGTCAAAGAGGGACGTTATATTGTCATCTTCGCGCCGCGGCAGACAGGTAAAACGACTTTTTTCCAACGTGCCGTTGCAGCACTCGCTGCTGAAGACCTAACCTATTTCCCTATTCAACTGAATTTTGAAATATATGTAGACTGCAGCCGTTCCGAATTTTACGACTCTCTCACCAAACAGATTCACAAAGAAATTGAACGCGTTTTCCAAAGTCGCGGAGAGGAACTTGACGAAGCCCTAAAGCGTTTTCTTGACAATGCCCAGATGACCAACCATTTGTCAATGCTGGAGTTTTTTGAACAGGTTCAGCGTTTCTTGAAGGATGGAGAACATTGGCAGAAAGTCGTCCTCATTATAGACGAGTTTGATGGCATCCCCACATCTGCCCTGAAGGGTTTTCTGCACGCCTTTCGACATACTTACGTCACTCATACTACGCTTCAATGTCCCCACAGCCTTGGCATTGTGGGGGTCAAAAGTATCGCGCAACTTGACTATGATCGCTCTGTCTCCCCCTTCAATATCCATGACGATTTTGCTTTGCCCAATTTTACGCTGGCTCAGGTGCAAGAACTCCTTTGGCAATACACCGACGATACCGGGCAAGCCTTCGTCTCAGAAGTGATTGAGTCCGTTCACAGACAGACAGGGGGACAGCCTTTCCTTGTTAATCGGTTCGCACAGATACTTACCGAGGAGATGGACATCGCCAAAACTGAAACGCTGACAATGACCCACTTTGCAGAGGCACACAGTCAACTCTTAGATGAACGGAACACCAACATTGAACATCTCCTGACCAATATCCGCAAAGACCCGCGCTTTCAAACCATACTGATGCGAATCGTTTCTTATGAGAACAGCGTGCCATTTAACCCTGATAATGACATTATCAATGAACTCGCCACGTATGGGGTCATCACGAAAGGCACTGACAGAAAGTGTGAAATTACTAACCCGATTTATCTCTACCGAATCATACAAGCATTCAAGCCGATAGTCAACGGGTTGGAACGCGACTATTTCCCTGAAGATACCGATGGATTTCAGTATCTCACGTCCACTGGGGAGATTCAGATGGAACGGCTCTTAGACAACTTCCGTGACTTTATTGCTCGCGCTGGGTTTAGGATCCTACAAGTCCCCGAAACCCCTCAAGAATTCATCGGACAGCATCTCCTCTTTGCCTACCTTGATCAGTTCGTTAACAGCGTGAACGGGGCGATGTATATGGAAGTCCCAACCGGTCGCGGCAGGATGGACCTGCTCATTCTTCACAACGAAAAAAAATACATCGTTGAAACAAAGATTTGGAGAAGCGAAAGAGGTTATACCGAAGGGAAGCAACAACTCGCGGCGTATCTGTCAACGGAAGATGTAACAGAAGGCTACTACGTGGTGTTCGATCACCGCGAGGTGCCGAAACCGCACACTGAGACAGAGACGATAGATGGATTGACGATTCGGAGTTACGTGATACCTGTGGTGCAAGAACGTCCTTCACGGGAAAATTTTAGATAGGGACCCCTTAAATAGGGGGTCCCGCCTCCGAATTATCAGGTTCAATCCGCACGGCGCAGAATTTTAATTCCGGTTGCTTGGATACCGGATCAAACGCAGGGTTCGTTACATAATTTGAATTGGTTTCTGGGTGGAAGAGATCCCCCCAATGGAACGGCGTGAAAAGCAATCCGCGTCGAATTGTCTCTGTGACACGTGCCTTCGCATAACACCGTCCGCGTCGCCCGACGAGATACACCCATTCACCGTCCTGTACATCGTTCTCTATCGCATCATCTGGATGGATTTCCACAAAGGGGTCCGGGTCTTTGCGCACCAGCTGCGGCACCTTGCCCGTTCGAGTGCGGGTATGCCACTGGCTCTCAACCCGCCCTGTCGTTAAACCGAGGGGGAACTCCTCATCGGTGTTTTCATCGGGAGGTTGATAGACAGGCGTATGGAATTGTGCCTTCTCGGACTCGGTTAAAAACTTCCTACGCGTATACCGGCGGGGGGTCCCAGGGTGTCGCGGGTAAGGACAGGGCCAGCGAAGTGAAGTTTTCGCGAGTCGTTCATTCGTCATCCCCATCTGATCGCACGGTGTGCCTGCTGTCAAAAGCCGATATTCATCCCATACCTCTTCGGGGGTGTAGAAGTCGAAATTCCGCTTAAATCCCATCGCTTTTGCGACTTGCGTGAATATCCACCAATCCGGTTTTGCTTCACCGGGAGGCGTGAGGAACTGCTCACTTCGGACGACAAGCCGTTCACTGTTCGTCATGGTGCCTTGCTTTTCACCCCACTGCGCTGCGGGAAGTATCACATCGGCGTATTCCGATGTCTCTGTGGGGTAATAACAATCCTGAACGATAACCAAATCGGCACGGCGGAGTCCTGCTTGTGACACCTTTGTGTCGGGCATACTCACCGCCGGGTTCGTGCAAGCGATCCAAAGTGCGCGAACTTTACCCTCAGCCGCCGCCTCAAACATCGGGACCGCTGTTAGACCGGGATTCGGGTCGAGGCTGCCGGGTGGAACACGCCATGACCCTTCCAGATACGCACGATGCATCTCGTTCGTGACGACGCGGTAGCCGGGCAGCTGGTGTGATAGATAGCCGACCTCTCTACCCCCCATCGCGTTCGGTTGTCCTGTGAGTGAAAACGGACCGGCACCTCTAATACCGACTTCACCTAACTGGAGGTGTAGGTTGATGATAGCGACATTTTTGTCAACACCGCTTGTGCTTTGATTGGTGCCTTGGCAGTAGAAACTGAGCAAACGGCTCGGTTTAGAGAGGTATTCGACGATCTCATCAATACGTGCTGGGTGAATATCGCAGGCAGTGAGAAGTGCGTCTTCGTCTAAGCTATCCAAATGGTTTTCGTAAGCGCTGAAGTTTTCGGTGCTCCTTCGGACGAACCGTCGATTGACCCGTCCTATCGCGAGGAGGCGCTTGGCGATGAGTTGGAGGAAGGCGACATCGCTTCCGGGAGCGAGCGGCACATGGATGTCTGAAAATTCGGCTGTCTTGCTGCGTCTCGGATCTACAGTAATAATTCGGGTATTCGGTTCAACTGCCCGCCGTTTCCGAATCATCTGGAAGAGGACGGGATGGTTTACCGCCATATTCGCGCCGATAATCAGAAAAACATCGGCATGCTGAATATCGTCGTAACAGGTCGGGGGTCCATCGGAACCGAACGACTGCATGTAACCGACTACCGCCGAAGACATACAGAGCCGACTGTTCGTGTCTACGTTATTTGTCCGGAGGAAGCCTTTGAACAGTTTATTGAAAACGTAGGACGCCTCTGTGTCCAATTGTCCGGAGCCGTAGAGACCGATAGAATCTTTGCCGTGTTCCAATTGGATTTCGTGAAGTCGATTTGCTGTGAAGGCGATGGCTTCGTCCCACGAAACCCGATGTGGCGGTTCATTCCGGCGATCACGAATCATGGGATACGCGAGTCTGCCATCGTGGTGTTGAAAGACTTGTTTGAGGTGGGCACCTTTTGGACAGAGCATTCCGTGGTTCGGCGCGATGTCGTCGTCCGCTGAAATTCTCGTGATTTTGTTATCACGCACGGTTGCGCGGATGACGCAACCGACTCCGCAATACGGACACACCGCTTTTCCTGTTTTAATTTTTCCTTGCGGTTCGGTGAGGTGGGTTTGATACATGAAGTGCCTCTCCGTAGAGTTGCCTGCGCCGTTGTTGCAGGCTACAGTTTCGTTTTTCCAATTATTAAGTTTCTACCCTGCTTTCCATTTCATTACAGGCAGGTTTTCAGTGTATCCTGTATTCCTTTTTAGAGACGAGCATGAATTTTAACAAAAACCCGCTCGCAACGAAGTGGAGAGCGGCCCAGGGACCCATAAATTAAAAAGCTTCCGCTTTCAGGCGTTGTCTCTCAGCAAGTGCGGCATCAAATGCTTTCTTCTCCGCGTTTTGGACTGCGGGTGAGAATCTCACCAACGCTGTCGCAACGGAGGCGACTGCGACCGTTATGCCGAGATATAACAAACCTTGCTGCATCGTGATGCTCTCAGAACGGAACAGGAAACCCGCGGCGACTGCGCCAGCGTTTCCACCCGCACCCACAATACCGGCAACCGCTCCTAACGCCTTTCGATTGATGAAGGGAACGATTCCGTATGTTGCCCCCTCGGACATCTGCACAAAGAGACTGAAAACAATCATCGCTCCGACAGCGAGCACAAGGACTGCCATCTGCGAGAACACCATCAGCATGATCCCTTCGCCTAACAGGACAACGAAGAGGAACATGACGCGTCCGCGAAGTCCCATCTTTTTCGCAAAGAAATCGGAAAAAGCACCACCGACTGTCCGCGCAAAGATGTTCATCAGACCGAACAACCCCGCGATGAGTCCAGCAGTTTTGACATCTAACTGGAACTGGTCGTGATAATAGAGGGCAGCGACGTTGTTGATGGTGAGTTCTATCCCGAAACAGGCAGCGTAAATGACAAAGAGTGCCCAGACGCGATAGTCTTTAATCGCCAGCATGAAAGACTCCATGCCCTTGCCTTTTGCGGGTTCGAGGTCACCTCGGTCACGGAGCTCTTTATAGTTTCCATCGGGTGCGTCTTGGGTAAGAAAGTAATACGCGAAACCCGTGATAAACAGAGCGATCCCAGGAATAATCATTGCCAACCGCCATCCGAGGAATTTGTCCACACCGACACTGAGCACGGCGGTAAAGATGAGAGGCATCACCATCTGCGTAACACCGCCGCCGAGGTTCCCCCAGCCTGCCGTTGTCGCATTCGCTGTCCCGACACAGTTCGGGGCGAACATCGTTGATGTATGATACTGTGTGATGACGAACGCAGCACCGATGGCACCGATCGCCAAGCGGAATAGCAGAAACGTTTCGTAGCTCTGAGCGAGACCGATACCCATGACCGGCAGTGAGCCGAGGATCAACAGCCACGTGTATGCCTTTCGAGAGCCGATCCGGTCGCACAGCGGTCCGATTAAGATTCGCACGATAACTGTGATTGCAACGGAGGCGATAATCGTGTTCCCAATTTCTGCTTTTGTTAGCATCAGGTCTTCACGCACAATCGCCATTAGCGGTGCAATGCCAAACCACCCAAAAAAGGCGAGAAAGAATGCAAACCATGTTGTATGGAACGTGCGCATCTGAACGGTTTTTAAACTGAAAAGTTTTATCTGTGTTGCTTTGTTTTTTATGTCCATTTTTTAAATTTTCCTTTTTTAAATTTTCCTTGCGGTTCGGTCAGGTGGATTGGAGGTTTCTATCTCCTTTCCGTATATCCGCCTGCATGTTTTTGCGAATCAACGCTGGATGTCGTCTGGGAATAGACGACATCCGTTCCTTGTATTACATTTGCGCGTGTGGCATTCAGCAGGGGGCTTTGCTTGGGTATTTCTGTGTATTTCTGCGTATTGTTGCAGGCTACAATTTTGGTTTGAGAAAAGAAATATCAAAATTCACAAATATAGTCGAAACTTGTCAAAAACCTGCGCGTAATGTAATGGAGCGCAGCCCAGGGGCCCATAATTAAAAAGATCTACGTGAAAGGTAAGGAATGAGTCCCTCAAGCACTTGCGGTAGTTCATCGCAAGGCACGTTTTCTAATAACTTCGGCGCGATTTTCGGATTCGCCCCGGCATCTCCTTTAAGAAATACGTCCACTGCATCCGTGACGACCCCGTCAATTTTGGTTTTCTTACCGAGGAGTCCGATGTCTGCAGCGGCGTGGTTGCCGCATCCGTTTGGACATCCTGACCAATGTATCGTAAGCGGTTTCGTATTGCCGAGTTTCGCCTCCAGATGCCGGATCGCTTCCATGGCGCGTTCTTTGGTTTCAATCAGCGAGAAGTGGCAGTAGTCAATGCCTGTGCAACTTACCATGCCGCGCATGACTTCCGAAGGATCATAGCGGAGTTCTTGTAGGAGCGGTTCTGCGGTGAGGTCTCCGATTTTTGCATCTGGCACGTTGGTGATAATTAAATTCTGTCCTTGTGTGAGACGGATGTTGCCGTTGCCGTATTTATCTGCGATCCGTGCGACCTCAAAAAGGGGCGTTGTTGTAATCCGTCCGACTGGGACAACAAGCCCGACGTAGTTGAGCCCCGGCTGTTTCTGTGAGAAGATACCGGTGTGATCCGTCTTTTTCTTACCGCGTGCGTCTTTCCCCGCAGTCAGGAGCGGCTGCTTTCTGTGCCGACGTCTTTCTAATTCTTCTCGGAATTTTCCTGCCCCCCAATCTGCAATCAGAAAAGCAAGGCGGGATTTATTGCGAGCTATCCGAGGTCCGTGCTCTCGAAAAATTAACGTAATATCCGCACACAAAACTGAGGCTTCTTTCGGCGTAATAAACACGTCAAGGGGTTGCGCTGGCGTGTAGCCACCGGAGCCCATCTTTCCACCGACTGCGACATTAAAGCCGTTTGTTTTTTCACCGTCAATCTCTTTGACCGCGGGTGTGAGGGCGATATCCTGTGAGGCGGTATGCGTGCAGTTATCCAAGCAGCCTGTGATACCGACGTTAAACTTCCGCGGAATATCGGTGAATTCCTTATTCCCGACAAAGAGTTTTGTGAATTCCCTGCCGACCTGCGATGCATCAAAGAGTTCGTTCGGTGTCAATCCCGCAACGGGACATCCGATGACACCGCGAATATTATCGAAACCCGTTTGGAGTGAACCTAAACCGACCTCTTCAAGCCGATTCCAGATATGTTGGACATTCTTGATCGTGAAACCTCGAAGTTGGATCTGCTGGCGCGTCGTGAGATCGACAAACCCGGGTCCGTGTGCTTCACTGATTTCAGCAATAGCGCGAAGTTGATCGGAATTGCTGAAACCACTTGACATACGGAGACGCATCATGAATTCGCCGGGGGTTTGCTTTCGGAAAAAGACACCTACCCACTTAAGCCGATCCCGTTCGTTCGGGGGAATAGATTCCCAACCCTCCCGAATGTAGTTGGGAATGTCATTAATGACCTCAAGTCCGTTTTTGTCTCGCTTCAGGGTTTCCGCAGCGTTTATCTTGGACCTTGCTTTTTTGGAAACCCTCTCGCTTTTCAAACTCGGTGCTGAACGCACCCCTCGACTTCTCGAAATCGTTTTCTTTTTCAATTGGTTCACTTTTGAATCTCCTTCAAAACCGATCTTTTAATTTTACCTTGTGGAGGAATAACATGGACTTGACTTTGAAGTGCTTTTTCTTCTATCCGTCCTCCACTTCGTTACGGACTACACTTCAAAAAAGGAAATAATCAATATCAGCAGCCTGCAACAACGGCGCAGGCGGGTATACGGAAAACCACGTGAAGTTGCTAATTCCCCTTACCGAACCGCCAGGTATAATTAAAAATTAAAAAAGGCATCCATCAGCCGTAGGGGCGAGGTCACCTCGTCCGTAAAACTGAATGGACACCTGTGTCCAGACCTAAATTGTGCCGTCGCGGCGCAATTTGTCTTTATTTTATATGCCACCTTCGGTTAGGTTTATCGTTATCATCACAGTAGTGCGGAACACATCGGTCGTATGCTGATGTGAATACTTTGTTCACCTTTGAACAGGCACTACTCTACAATTTGTTCGTCAATACATCCGCGACAGATAGCACGTCTTGTGAAATTTCTGCGAGCCGTTTTCTACGATTCATCGCCATCTTCCGCAAAATTTGATACGCTTGTGATTCGTTGCAGCCACGTTGCTGTGCGACCACTTCCTTTGCACGTTCAATGATTTTACGTTCGGCAAGGTTTATTTTCGTTTTTTCAAGTTCTTCTTGCAATGCCCGATACTCATAGAACCGGGCGACAGCTGCCTCAATAATGGTTTTTACTCGGGCACCCGTAAGTTTCCCGACAGCATACGCGGAAACACCCGCACGCGTTGCCGCTTGAATTGTTTCCGATCGTTCATCACGTGAAAACATGACTGTCGGACACGGATAACTTTCATGGAGGGATGCAACCCAACCGAGAACCGTTTGCCCTGGGAAGTCAACGCCGATCAATATGATGTCTGGTTTTATCCGTGTAACCTGCCCAGTCAAACCTTCCTGTAGACGCACAGGGACAGCGACTTTGTAAAGGCTCGCTTCCAGTATCTGGATTAACGCGTGTGCGCGCTCTGGATTGTTATCAATGATTAAGATTCGTCCCTTTGTAGAGGACGGATTACCCGTCCCGTACGCAGGTGGGGTCCCCGGCGTTGAGGTAGCTGCTTCCATCCTCGACCCTTTCCCAATTTTTTAAATTTACCTTGCGGATAAACGACAGGGTTTGTGCTTTGACGTTTTTCGTGCTCGAGTCGCTTTCCACTTCGTTTCAAGCTTGGGGTTCGCGATCTGCTATGCTGAGACAACGAGGAATATTAACCTCAATACACCATTAGCAAAAACCTTGCCAAAAGATCGGATTCCTGATTTCTTTAGGGTTCATAAGGCTCCTTCAAAACGGAAACTGCACAGAAAGTCCATGGGACGCGAATTTTTGCCTATTTTTTTAGCAGAGGACTCGCCTTTTTTCCTGTTTTTTGGGCAATATGGAAAAAGAAGATTGGAAGGCTGGAAGAAGGGAAGATTGGAAGAGATATTACAAGGACAACGCCATTCATGCGCTCGCGCGTCGGACAGTATAGATAGAAACTTGAGAGGTTTGTCCGTCTAATGTGACAGGGTAGGAGGTTTTTTGATAGACAAAGCCGTTGTCGGTGAGCCGTTTGAAAAAACCGGACGCGTTGCTACGATTCGGTTCAGAAAAGAGGGCGACCCCGTTGTGGGCGAGATACGCTTGGAGTAGCGTCACGATCGGTATCCAATGCGGTTCTTCATAAATGACATCGGCGGCGAGAATGAACAGAAATTTGCGATTGAAACAGGGGGTGTTCCAATCCATTTGGACGAAATCGGCACGTTGGCTCACACCGTTCTGCTCGGCGTTGTGGCATGCGAAGCGGAGTGCCTCTTGTTCCGCATCCGTGAAAATCACGCGCCCCCCCATCTGGCAGGCGACAATTCCTGCCAACCCGAATCCGCATCCGATTTCTAAGATATGTGCATCTTTTAGGCGAGTGCCGATTTTTTCTATATGGCGGGCGAGACCGATCGAAGACTCCCAGAGATAGGTCCAATAGGGGAGGTAGAGCTTGCCTTGGGCGTCCTCTCGACTGAGTTGTTCGAGAAACCAATCGGGGTCCTTTACGATTGTGAGTTGGACCCGACCGGTTTTTAACTTAATGATGCTGCTTGTCAGCGGATAGTCTCGCAATTCGGTGTTCATTGCTTGTATAATACCCTAAAATTAGGTGGTATTCAAGGGACGCGTCATGGTGTTAGAAAACATCACGAAGGGACATATCCATTTGGCCCGTGGTTGGCGTGGATCCTTGCTGAAGAGTCGGTAAGCTTCTCTTGCTTGCTGTCGAATGTCACGCGATAATCTCGAGAGCATCTGACGGAAGCGTTTCGTCGTTTTTGAATTCATAGTCGGTCTGGATCTAATTCCTGTGTTTGACCACTACGATGTTCGCTGAGTGCTTCAGAAGCCAGTTTAGATAATACCTTTTGAGAACTGGCGAATAATTGATCCCATTTTTTTTCAGACCGGAGTTCAGCAAGTACCCAATCTGCCAGGGCATCTTGTTCCTTCGGTGAGAGTTTTGATGCTTCTGTAAAAGCTTGTTCAAGTCGCGTTGTCATTGAAATACCTCCATACAAAGAGTGATTTGTTAAGTTCTATTAAATATAACTATAGTTTGGACAGTTTCTATCGGTTTTGTGTCGTGTTTTCAAAGGTGTTCTGTTTTTCTATGAGTTTTGGATGTCGGAAACCTTGCTCCAGCGGAGCAATATGTCTATAGGAACCAATCATAGCGATCCCGCACTCCAGCGGAGTGCTATGTCTAAAAATTGTCCAAACTATTGTGTAAATAGTCCTGGGTTATCGAGACTTCCGTAAAAACATAGAGTAAAAAACAACAGCCACGAATCCGAGCAGATGGGTGATATCAGCAATAGAGTTTGGATCATGTATCATCAATGTAAGTGCACCGGTACCAAACATCAGTAGTGTTGTCCCTCCTGTCCATATCCTTATGTCCTCTCGAGATTCCTGGGATTCGCCTGTTTTCAGATTTATCAAGTGGGTATTTCATAATTACACCCTTCCCACTATGTTGTCAAAATTGCAAATGTGAAACTTTGTAAGTATCCGTTTGTGCTGTTTAGCATCGCAGGGTTGTTCCAACATTAATCAGGAAATATGATGCGTTCATAGATTTCCTGCAAAGGCAATTCGCATTGGATGGAGGCGAGTGGTAGGCTTTCCTCAATATCTTGGAATTCGGTGAAGATCCACTGTTTTTTTTGGCGGCGGTAATGCTCCACACAAACCTCATCTTGCGCGACGAGGAGATATTCCTGCAACGATGAGAGGTGTCGGTAGTGCGCGAATTTTTCACCGCGGTCATACGCTTTGGTTGAGGGTGAAAGCACTTCTACCAAAAGGATAGGGTTAAGGAGTGTATCGAAAACATCATCTTCAAAGCGGGGTTCTTCACAAACGACAACGACATCTGGATAGAAATAGGATGTTGTCGTAGGCGTGCTCACGCGCATATCGTTCGCGTAGGTCTCACATCTGCTGCCTCTCAAACGGGTATGGAGGGCAGTAGATACATTGATAGTAATGAGATTATGCTCGCGGCTCGCCCCGGACATCGCGATCAACTCACCGTTTAAGTACTCATGCCTGATTATTTCCGAATCTGGAAGGAATTTGCGTTCAAAAGCGATGTATTCTTCAGGGGTGAGGTATGTTTGTGCTGCGGGGGTTGCCATGCTTTATTTCCTCCGGTAATCGGTAATAGACTGATAGTTTGCATTATAGCGTAATTCCGAGGGGATGTCAAGGGGGACAGGAGCATTTTCAGAACTATGCAGTTTTCGATTTTTTGCCGATTCTTGGGAAACCTTGCCGACTCGGAGGTCAATCCTACAGCGAAAAGCCTACTACCTGTAATGTGCGTGGATAGGGATGTGGTGTTTAAGGGGTATTGCTACTAAAAAGTTTGGCGATTTCGTCCGTCTCAAAAATAGGGAGTCGTTGTTGTGTGCCGGTGGCATCTTCCAACCACAATCCGTGCTCAGGTGGCGAAAACTTTCCGATAATGTCCGCGTTGATACCGGCCATACGGAGGGCTTGACAAATTGTTTCGCCTTTTTCAGGTTCCGAGGCGATTAACATGGCACCAGATGAAATGACACCGAGTGGGTTGAGTCCAAACAACTCACACAGTGTCCGTGTTATGTTTCCGTATAGGATGGAGGAGCCGAGCAGTTTATCCGAATAGACGGTCACCCCTAACCCAGCCGCAGTTGCCAATTCATAAACGGCAGTCGTGACACCCCCCTCTGTGACATCGTGCATGGCGTGCACGCCGCCTGTAGCGATTGCAATTTGGGCATCTTTTAGCACTGAAATTCCGGGATCCGTGAGATAGTTCTTCGCCTGCTCCAGGAATTGGGCATCGTATCTTTCACGCAACTGCTCTTCACGCTCGCGTGCGATGATTGCCATCGCTTCAATACCGAGGCCTTTTGTGAGAATCAGGACATCCCCTGCGCGGGCATCCGCCGAAGTGAACAGGGTATTTTTGTCGGTAACCCCCATCATCTGCCCGATGACAACGGGTTGTGTTACGGCTGGTGTGACTTCGGTATGTCCACCGCAGAGCGAGATGTCAAACGCCGCACATGCCCGCGTGATTTGCGACATGATGTCGCGAACCGTTGTCGGTGTCGTTGTATCTTCGGGTAACAACAGGGTTACCAGCAACCATTTCGGCACCGCACCCATCGCAGCGATGTCATTGCTATTGACGCATACCACGTACCATCCAATATCTTCAGTCGCAAAGGTAATCGGATCGCTGGTGGCAACGAGATAGGTGTCCCCTAACGCCATCACTGCAGCATCTTCACCGAGTTGTGGACCGACGACCACGCTTGTATCTCTATCGGGCGTGGGCAGCAGTTCTTTTAAAAAATCGGGTTTCAGTTTCCCGAGGGGTAGGTTCATGTCTTTCGCTCTCAAATAAAAATTTTATAGGTCCGCAAACCGAATGAGGGTCCGATAATTGCCCAGATGCTACCGATGACGTAATCGCCTAAGATGAGTCCTAAAAAGAGCGGTGCGACTTTGCGGTGCAACCGTAAACCCCCGTGCCGTAAAATCATCAACTTCAGGAACCACGCCACGAAGAAGGCGAACCAGAAGTAATCCATTGCGAAACTAATCGCAAGGGCATAGCCCGCGGGGTGGAAGGGCCACCACAAGAAATGCATCCGCATATACATCATCACGAACGTCAGGAGCGCGCCGATGCCCATGAAACCGATGCCGATTACATTCGGTTCTGTCGGATTATGTAACCAGCGTTGCAGTCTACTGAACGATTCTCTACCGACCCATCCTTTGAAACCGCCTGCTTTTGCAACCGCACCGTTACGGAAGGTGATGTCAAGGTTTGCCCAGAAGGTCACCAGAATACCGACGACAATCGCGATTAGCATCGCCATCCACAAACGTCGGTTACCCATTCCCGTTGATTCTGCAAGTTTAAACGCCTCAATCTGATTCGGCATCGGGTGATTGCGGTAGCCGCGATTGAACCAGTAGAAAAGGGACATGATGGTGAGGCTGCTTGTGTCAAACTGCCGAGTGCCGCCGACTGTCGCCAGCATGTCGTGTGGATTGACGTAGTAAATTTCATGAGGGGTCCCGAGTTCTGCGCGCACACGGGTAATCGCAAAGGAGAGCAGAAAATAGATACCAAAGAAGATGCCTGCCACCCATAAAGACATTCCGGCTATAGAGGAAAAGATACCGAGAGCGATGAGCGAGCCGAGTATGCCGAGGAAAGCGGCGCGGTAAGGCATCGGTTCGTCGGAATCATCGAGGCGCGAGTTAAACCCAAACACCTTTTTCATGACCTCAGTCAAGTGACGCCGCGTGACCCAGACAGCGAGTAGGAAAAGCGAGATCCAGGCACCATACGCCTGCTCATTGAGCGCAGGGAAATAGCGGGTGCCGAGTGCGGCACCGATAACAAATTCCGCTAAGCGAACAACAAAGAAAAACCAGCACGAAAACGAGAGATCCAGTGGTAGAAAAAACGCCAATCCTACTGCGAAGGGGTAAACGGAGATTCGAGTGCCGCGAATAACGTTCCATGGACGGTCGGTGAAGATGTCTCGGAAGACGGCTGTCCGTTTGATATAAGGGATCTCTGGGAACTGTGGAAAGAGATAGTGAATCCCGTTAATCACGCCGATGACGACGGCGATGCTGAATCCAATCCACATCATCCGATTTTTGAGGAGGCTGATGCCCCCATCTTCCGAAAGCCCGAGCGGGAGTTGGATAATCGGATACGCCAACTTTTCCTGCTCTGCCCACCGCTTCCGAACGAGTGTGTTGATGCAGAGCATCATGAACATCATAATCAGGAAAAAGAGTCCCCAGAAGAGCAACGGTTTGGTCCAAACGGTAAAGTTGTGGTTTGTATAGAAGGTGGCTTCTCCTTCGTAAAACCCTTGCAAACTTTGCGCGTCGGAAACGGTGAGCCACGCGGGTAGATACCGAAAAAAGAGCGTCTGCCACTCGTTTTCTTCAGTCGCAAATCGAAACGGATGCGCGATGCTGCCGAACATATTTTGCATCGTGTCGTGCCCCGCAAACGTGCAGGAAATCGCGACCATAATGTAGATAGCAAGCAGTTCTCCTTGCTGCAGCATCTGACGCGGTGCGATGCGTTTCAACACAAGGTTGGCGACAACACAGACGAACATGATGAAAACGGGTTGGATAAATAGCGGGAGGCACGAACCGTCGAGGGAGTAATACTTCACCTCCACAAGCGTCATCCAATAGACATTGACTGGGATGAGGAGGACGCCTAAGAGAAGCGAGCGCCCTGTAATGCGTGTTTTGATTTTTCCTTGCGGTTCGGTGAGATGGGTTAGGGGTTTCAAATGTCTCTCCGGGTATCCGCTCTCCAAATGTAAAGCAGAGACAAATCATGCCATTTAAGGAGGACCTAATTTCATTACGAGCTACGGTTTCGGGAACTGTTTAATCTTCAACCCCGTAGGGGGGCATCTCTATAGGTTTTAACGATTTCTGAGATGACCCTGGCTCTATTTTTCCAATTCATGCGAGCAGGCGGGATCAGGTAGATACCGTCGATTGCGGTGTCATCTTGGTTACGGATTTCCTGAACCAATTCTAAGCTCAGTTGCATACCGAGTTCATGTCCAGCGGTGTCTCCGAGGTCTCGGAATTTGTCGACAATAAACTGCGGGATGTAAAGTCCCAAATTGTCGCGTAGATAGGACGCGCTTCGGAAACTCGTGAGAGGTAGGATACCGTAGAGAATCTTTATATCGAGATGTTCCGTTGCCTGCTGCGCGCGGATAATATCCTGGTATGTCCAAACCGGTTGTGTGTAAGCAAACTTCGCCCCTTGTGCGATTTTATTGGCGAGATGCTTGACGTGTGGTTGTAGATTCTCAGCGATTGTGAAGCCGCCGCCGTAGTAGAAACCGCACGGTTTACCGATTGACGAGCCGTCGGCGAGTTCCCCGTGATTGAGTCGGTTGATGAGTCGCATCAATTGAACTGCCCCGCGAACGTCCGGCACGAGACTGGCGGTCTCATAGGGACCGGCTTTCGGATGGTCGCCGGATAAGGCGACAATGCCTCGGATCCCCAATGTCTCCGCTTCCAGTAAATGTGATTGCATACTGATGAGATTACGGGATCGGGTCGTCCAATGGATAAGCGTCGGAATCTGGGTCGCCTGCTGGAGTTGATAGGCTGTCGCGATAGCCCCGATGTTCACGGCGGCACCGGAATTGTCGGTTACATCAAATAGGTCTACACCGATTGCAGCGAGGTTTTTTGCTTCGCTCAGCATCGCTCGCAATTGCGGAAAAGTATTGGCGCGCATCTCTACACTTACGATGCGTTCGCGCGTTTCAAAGACTTGCTGGATAGGATTATCGGTTGGTGATTTGGACGTTGATGTCGTCTGTGGAAGCACGAAAATACGCTGCTCTCGTTGGACAGGTTTTCGCCCTGTGACAGCCTGTCGGATTTTTGCCGTGTAGGTCGGGGTTGTGCCGCAACAGCCGCCGATCATGTTCGCGCCAAGATCGATTAACTTACTAACGTAGTCCCTGAAAACCTCAGCCTCGACTGTGTAAGAGACGGCAATTTCACCCTGTTCTACTCTCGGATTACCAGCGTTCGGTTGCACGACAATAGGGGCTTTGATGACAGGCGCGAGTAACTCCATTGCCTCAACGAGATCGTGGGGGCCTCTACAATTGATGCCGACTGCATGCGCGCCGAGTTGTTCCAGCTCTTGCGCAAAGACGCGAACATCTAACCCAGTGCCTACAGTTCCACCTGAAACGCCACTGATTTCAACGATGACAGGAACATTGTATGTGAGGGCTTGCTTTGTAGCGATTTCTGCCTGTTTGGGAGAGGCAAAGGTTTCGAGGACGAGAAGGTCTATCCCCGCATCCACAAGAGCGTCCATCTGTTCCTTGAAAAGCCGTCGGATCGTCTTCTTGGATGGGACCGCCGTATCTAAGGTTTGAAGCGGAATTTGACCGACAGAGCCAGCAACATAGGCGTGCTCCTGTGCTGCTGCTCGTGCCAGAGATACACCTGTTCTGTTAATTTCTTCAACCTGTTCAGCTAAGCCGTGGACTGCTAATGCTTGCTTGTTTGCTTGATAGGTGTTCGTCTGAATAACGTCAGCACCCGCGTCGACATAGGCCCGATGAACCGCTACAATTTTCTCGGCATGTTCTGTAGAAATATTGCAGGCATCGATGCACTGTAAATATGAAGGAATCCGTTTGCGGAGTTCGGTTCCGATAGCACCGTCGCACACCAAAATTTGGTGTGCGAGGGCTTCGATGAAGTTATTTTTTCTTGCCATTAACTATTCAATTATATCTCCCGCACTTTCGGTCGGGATGTAGTAATAGCCGAAGATAATGCACATCTCGTCTTCAGATGTGAGTCCGAAAATGAGAGGTTCGTCCGTGTCGTAGTTGTTATGGACACACCGAAAGTGAAGACCATCATTTGGATCTAAGAGAAGAACCGGATTAAACAGGTCGATAGGCGCATCGTCGTAAGCGACGCTCCGGTGCAGCAAATCGTCAGTTGATTCCTGAAAAATTTCAAACAATTCACCGTGCCGATGCATGTGAGATGTCAGCAAAAAGACATTCAATGATGTCTCCGAATCGTGCCCTCGTTTAAAAAGTTCATCTTCAACAAGCCACGTCATTTTAGAGACGCGAGTTGTTCCGGGTGGGACGTTAATAGACCGATTGTTGACGAAAATTTCAACAGCTTCGTACTCAACTTCCTCTTCCGGAATCGTGTAGATATTAACGTAGGTTTCGCCAATCAATGTATCGTCACCGAGCAGATTGATGTAGTGCGAATTCAGGTCGTAAATGGTATCCCCAGGCATTCGCAAGCCAACCCCCTCAGGAAACTGAAACAGCGTATCATCGGTTTGCGTTCCGACGACAAAGAGTCTATCAGCACCGAAAACGCCGAATACCGGATCTGGGTTGTCCGTGTCAAGTTCCCGGAAAGTGTCTTCAGGATTAACCGCAATATCGGGTATGATCCCATTCTCTAAGAGACCTTTTGCCATCCCATCCTCTGTGATCCGATATATGATGAAGTGATGGCTCCCAGCAGGATAGAAAATCTCCACTCTATTAATGAAGATGTCTCTGTCTACTGAATTTCCGTTTTCATCACTGATTTGGGTAGCGTAGTAAATTTCCCGTTCAGTGCCGGGTTCAATTTTGAACGGTGGCAAACGGAGTTGATACCCTTCACCGGGGGCAGGCGGCGCAGGTGCTTCAAATTTCTCGTCAGGATCGCGCAGCACGCCGAGGTCCCCGATACCTGCTATTTTACCGGTCTGTGGTGCCCCTGCCTCAATCCACATCCGAACCGCATCTATTTTACCCGTGTGAAGCATGCCACCAAGGAACGGCATCCGTGCGCCCTGTTCCGGGACTGTCGGTCCCATCAGTTTCGTTAAAAGGAAACTGTTCTCTGGATTCCCCGGATCAACGAGTTTCATACCGGCTGCTGCCGCCGCAGGATTCTGTGGCACAGCACCAACTAAATTTTCGTAGGAGAATCCGTAGCTAAGATTCAAATTAAAAGCATTCGCGGGCGCAGCGTGGCAAGCACTGTTCGCACAACTCTTGTCAAAGACATATTCCTGAATGTCGTGATACGCCGAGTTTTCATCCGGGGCGGTTTGTCCGAAACTGCTGCTCACGCGAACGAGGTCTAAAACATTGACAATCCCGTCGCGATTGACATCAGGATCCTGTTCCGCATTGCGATCCCTGGGTTGTCCGAAGGAACCCGCGACAAGTACCAGGTCTTGGATGTTCACGACACCGTCTTTGTTAACATCTTCTAACAAGGTAGGGAGATTACTGTGTCCAAATACCAAGAGGGACACGCCGCCTATCAGTAAGAAGATGAGTATGGGATAAACTATTTTTTTAAACATAATTAGCAATTTAACCTCCAGATGTTTTGAAAATTTCTGTTTCTGAAATGAAACGGTATTTTAAGAGTGTCCATACGGCAAAAAGTCCATCCAACCAGAATCGGAGTTTCTTTCCCTGCTTTTTTGTGCGCGGAACATAGGAGACCGGCACCTCATGGATACGATAGCCTGCCCGTAAAATCTTCGCTGTGACCTCCGGACAGAATTCAAATCCCTCACAGGTTAACTCTAAACGTGTGATCAATTCTGTTGAGAAGGCTTTGTAGCCTGTCGATTCATCGGTAATGCGGCATCCGTAAAGGAGATTTGTATAGGTAGCAAGAATACGGTTCGCGATGAAGTTCTGGAGACTGGCGTTTCCGCGTCCGTTCAGAAACCGTGATCCGTAAACTACTTGAACGTTCTCCTTTTCAAGCGGTTTCACAAGTTCAGGGATATCCGCTGGATCCAATTCCATATCTGCATCTTGAATAACGACCACTTCCCCTTTCACATGCGGGAGTCCACTCTGAATTGCGAATCCTTTACCTCTGTTCTCTTGGCAATGCACGACGGTCAGTTCATGAGTCGCTCGCAATTCCTCAAGTACCGTGTAAGTTCCGTCGGTGGAGCCGTCGTTGACAACAATAATCTGTTTCTCAAGGGGCAGGGCACAGAGGACCGCCAGCACCTGTCCGATTGTCTGATCTTCGTTGAACGCAGGAATGATTACGGATATTAACATCGTTCATCATGCCTCCGTTCAAGTGTATTAGAGTAATGATTTTACCATGCCGCCGTCTACCTGAATTGTCGTTCCGGTGATGTAACTTGCGCGTTCTGATGCAAGAAAAACGACTAAGGTTGCAAATTCGTCTGGGTCCCCGATTCTACCGATCGGGATATCGGCGGTCATATTTTCGAGTGCCTCATCAAATGTAATACCCCCCTCTTCGGCACGGACGGTCGCCAGTTGTCGAATGCGATCTGTAAAGATGATACCGGGGCAGACATTGTTAACAAGGATTTTATCGGGTGCTAACTCCGTCGCGAGGGTTTTTGCGAATCCAATGACCCCTGTCCGTGCCATATTGGATAGCATCAGTCCATCGACGGGTTGCTTGACAGAGACAGAAGTGAGGTTGATAATCCGTCCCCCACCACGTGCCCGCATTGTCGGAACAACGGCGCGGCAAAGGTTTATCGTGCTCATTAGGTTCAAATGGACGGCATCTTGATAATCCTGGGCTCCCAAGTCATCAAACCGTCCGGCTCTGGGACCACCTGCGTTGTTAACCAGAATATCGATACCACCGAAGTGCCCAATCGCTGTCCGAATGAGATTTTCAACCTGATCGGGTTGACTGACATCGGTTGGTACCGCTAAAACTTCGGTGTCGGTCTGATTGCGAATGTCATCTGCCGTTGCTTCCAGAGCAGCTCTGTCTCTCGCGCAAATAGTGACCTTCGCTCCCTCGTGTGCTAAACCGAGTGCAATTGCGCGCCCAAGTCCTTTGCTTGAGGCACCTACGACTGCAATTTTGTCTATAAGTCCAAGATCCATTTTTTAAACTATGGGCCCCTGGGACCGCTCTCCAAATGTAAAGCAAAGACAAATTATGCCATTTGAGGCATAATTTCATTACGAGCGGGTTTCCGGTTAATTCACGGCAGGGATTGAGGATTTGTACCTAACGTATCTTCGTTAATATCGCACGTCTTCGCTGAATCCGACGCATCCTAATTTTAGCCACCGCTACAAGGCCCTACATCCTTTCAGAAAGTGGGTTGACTTTACGAGGTTAAGTATAACACTCTCGGCGTACGATGTCAAGCACAATTGCCTACTTCCTGATGAACATCTTCCGTGTCGCTGTAAAATCCCCTGCTGACAGTGTATAGAAATAGACACCGCTCGCCACGCGTTCTCCGTGTTCATTTCTTCCATCCCAATACGCCGCACGGCTTTTGCTGTGATATGTTCCCGCAGCTCGATGTCCCAACGCTAACGTCCGCACCAGTGTCCCATCCACACAAGAGAGGTGCAACGTCACTTCCGCAGGTTCAGATAACTGATAGGGTATCCACGTCTCTGGGTTAAACGGGTTCGGGTAGTTTGCGAAGATACGGGTTTCTGTTGGAATCGCTATGGTTGCGAGAAGTTGTTCAGGCGCGGCAATTCCATCTCTGTTAACATCGGCGCTGCCAGACACTAAGGCGTTCACGGCTCTGAGTGTGTAATCCCGCCGTGTAATATTTCCGCGGATGTCAATCACTTGAAGAACGACATTGTTGATGTGCTGTACCGTTAAGGTCGGCGTGCTGAATTCAAGGAGACTGCTTTGCGTGTGTAAGTCCTTACAGCTGTGTAACTTGATACCGGGCGCTGGGTCCAACACGGTCGTCGGCACCAGTAACTGCGCTTGGTGGATACCGTCTACGTCACTGACGGCAAATTGGAGCGTAAAATTTCTCGCGTTTCGGGAGTACCGTGAAGGCGTGAGCATCTGAATCGTTGTCGGTTCGTTGAAGGCGGTTTGATCGGTGTTAAAAAAGCGATTGGCATTCAGCCAACTGGCGGCACACTTCGACAATCGGTCGGGTGCTGCGCCATAGGACATAAGATACGCCGGATTGCGAAAGTCGTGCTCTAAGCCGAACGCGTGTCCAAGTTCGTGCGCTGTTACAACGACCCCATACGCCCCCTCGAAACACACCCCCGAGGCAGGGATCACCGCGCGCCCCCCTCGAGCCCTGACCAAGAGTTCATTTTCAAACCAATTGCCGCCACCAACCCCGCATTTGTCTTTTCCCCCAATGAACTCACTACTGATGTCTGCGACGATGAGATAAACGTGTTTTTCCGTGTCAAACAGAGCCGCGACTTCATCGTAGACCTTATTTGCCGTATCCGTATGGTAATATTGGTCTCTAAACTGCCCCTCAACTCGGTATGCAAGCATCCGACCATTTGCATCGGTTTCAAACGTGAAGGTTTTCCGACCGAATCCGTTAAGGGCCATCTGGTCTGCATAAAAGCGTTGGACGCGCCTTATGAGTGTATCCATCTTCGTCCAGATGTTGGGTTGCAGGCTCCGATCGCGCGGGAGGAAATAGAGAATCCGCACCATATCTGGCGTTGTGGAGCGGTAGGACGTGACATCCCAGAGTCGGAGCGTGGTGTCCGTGCCACCGCTGATCAGCGAACTTCCGTCCGGAGAAAAGGCAGTACCCCTGACCCAATCTGTGTGTCCCGTGAGCGTGCCCATATTCTCGCCGATGTTAACCCCCCACAGATTGACAGATGTGTAGCCTGTGGTGGCAAGTGTGCTGCTATCAGGTGAGAAACTCATGTTGGAGATTGTGCCGTTGGTGGTAAGCGTGCCATACGGTATCCAATTCGGTGCTTTCCATAACTTCACTTTCCCTTCGTATCCCGCACCCGCAAGGATTTGGGCATCCGGAGAAAACTGAACAGTATAGACAGCATTCGAATCAGCAAGGATCCGTGTAACAGACCGTTGTGTTTGAAGGTCCCAGACAGTCACCTGGCCGCTATTATCTCCCGTGGCGAGTAGCCTGCCATCGTTGGAAAACGCAACCGCCCAGACCCAGTCGGTATGCCTGAACGTAACGATCTCGTTGTAGGTGCGTGCATCCCAGAGTTTCGCATGTCTACCGCCAGTTGCTATCGTGCTGCCGTTTGGAGAGAAGGTAACCGCCTTGACTTGTGAACGGGTCCGGTCGGTAATCTGCTCACAGGTTGCGATGTGGTGTTTATGGTGAACATTCCACACTTTGAGGACGTAATCGTCACCCCCACTGGCGAGAAAATTACCATCTGGGGAGAAGGCGACGGAGTTAACGGTATCCGCATGGCGGCCCAACGTTGTCACGGTATCATTGTGCAGGTTCCATACCTTAATCGCACCCCTATCCCCCGCACTCGCAAACAGAGAAGCATTCACGGGGGAGTATGCAACCGTTTCAACGCTACCACCGTGCCTAAATACGGTGTGTTCTGTTTGGGCGATGGCAGTAAGTGGCAGCGTTAGCAACGCAGTGATGATGAGAAACAGATGCTTGAGTTGCATATTTCTAACGATTGACCTCTCGGCACCGCTCCATCACGAGCTGAAACTACCGGGTTTGTACCATCGGAACATCCCATTTTTCGGCACATTCTCGGAGTTGCTGATAGATGGTATCGGGTATATCAATGCCGTTTGCGAGACGATGTGCTCGAGTATTCGCTTCAAAGTCCCCCGGGACGAATACCTCATCGAAACCGGATGCAGGCGGTGTCGCCTTGATTGTATCTAAAAACGCACGCACCCCTTTTTGATATTCTTCAAGGGGTGTAAACGCGTTGACATCAATCACTTGCATGTAAAGACCCCCCATCTGTCCGGCTTCAGTATTGAACACGCCTCCCAATCCCCCGAGCAGTGCCACAAAAAGAGAAAGGGCATACCCTTTATGTCTCCCAAAAGCGAGGAGATGTCCACCATCGCGGTATTCATCGGTTTTGATGGTAGGATTTCCGTGTTTGTCAACAACGCATCCTTCCGGGAGATCCCGGTTTTCGCTGTCAGCAACGTAGGTTTTACCGTTTGCGATCATGCTGGTTGCGAAGTCGATCAGGAAGGGGACATCATCCCCTGTAGGGACACCGATGGCGATCGGGTTCGTGCCGAGCGCGCCAACCGCGCCACCGAAAGGGAGAATGCGTCCGCCACCTTTTGAACCGCCACCGACAGTGACGATTCCAATATATCCGGCTTCAGCGGCTTCTTGTGCGTATTCCCCGACTCTACCGATATGTCCCGTCCGGGTGAGCGTCGCAAAACAGGTCCGACCGATTTTCGCTTTTTCGATTGCGCGTCGGATCGCAGAACGAGCAGTATAGTGTCCGAAGCCGTTCCTACCGTCAATATGGAGTGTATTGTCGGTTTCCTGTAACACATCTGGCTCAGCATCGGGACGGATCCCGCCGCCCTCAATCCCGTCGAGATAGGAGGGAATCCGAAGCACGCCGTGTGAATCGTGTCCAGCGAGATTCGCTTTTATCAGAATCTCGGCAACGTTATCAGCGATGTGCTGTGGTGCGCCTGCCGCTACAAATAGGTTGCTTGTGAATGCCTGAAGGTGTGCGACTTCAAATATATGTCTTTGCATATTTTACATTTTCCTTTGCGCTCTTTAAACAAACCCGTAGCCTGCAACAATACGCAGAAATACCCCGGGGAATGCCACACGGCATTCATACCCGGGGAAGCCCACACGGGCTTCATACCGTTGATTCTGATTCGCAAAAACACGCAGGCGGATTTGAGAAACGCCCGTCAAAGTCCAAACGTCCCTCGTTACTCCGCAAGGTATAATTAAAAACCGTAGTGTGCCTTGTCGTCTTCCTCAACAGTGTCCTCGCCGATGGAAACGCCGAGTTTGTCTGCACACGCTTGAAGTTGGTTGTAGATGGTATCGGGTATTTCAACCCCTTCTACTAACCGCTGTGTGCGGAATCGGTGTTCAAAATCACCGGGGACGAGGACTTCATCGAAACCTTGTGCTGGGGGGGTAGACTTAATGCTATCTAAGAAGGCGCGCACGCCTTTCTGGTATTCCGCAACCGGTGTGAAGGCGTTGACATCTATGGCTTGCATGAAAATGCCGCCCATCCTGCCGCTTTCTGTGTCATAAGTCCCCGCCAATCCCCCGAGGAGGCAGGTGAACATCGCGAGGGCGTAGCCTTTGTGTTTTCCGAATGCGAGAAGTGCGCCACCATCGTAGAAGTCAGCAGGTTTGACACTCGGCATCCCGTTTTTGTCGAGAATACACCCCTCCGGTAAGTCGATGCCTTTGCTCCGGGCGACCTGTATCTTTCCCTCGGCAATCACGCTTGTTGCGTAGTCAACGATAAAGGGACCGTCATCGCCGGTTGGCACCCCTAAAGCGATAGGATTTGTGCTGAAAGTGCCTTGTGCACCGCCGTAAGGGACTGTCGGACCTCCGCCTTTGCCGCCTGAGCCAACGCTGATGAGTCCGATGCATCCGGCTTTTGCCGCCGCTTCTGCATACTCACCCAAGCGTCCGATATGCCCAGTATTGCTGATGCTGACAGAGCAGGAGACAGCGGTTTTTGCCTTCTCTATCGCTTTGCTAATTGACCAGCGTGAGACGTAGTGTCCGAAGCTGCGTTGCCCATCAACACGTAAGGTATTCGGAGTCTCTGCGAGGACTTCGGGTTCCGCAGTGGGGTCCAATTGTCCGGCATCAATGCCACGTAGATACGCCGGAACGCGGAGCACGCCGTGTGAGTCGTGACCCGCGAGGTTGGCGTTGACGAGGATTTCGGAGACATCCTCTGCAATGTGTCGCGATGCACCGGCGGCGACGAAGAGGTTGCGTGCGATTGCGTGCAGGTGTGGTGCCTGAAGTAGATGCGTTTTTTCCATGTTTTTAATTTTCCTTGCGGTTCGTTGAGATGGGTTGGTCGTTCAGGTTGATCTCCGTAGAGTCGCCCTCCATTTCATTACGGGCTTGCGATTTCTGGCTTTTTTATTTTTTGCATTTTATACGATCCGCTTTTTTTTGTCAATTGAATTATGCCTCCAATCCGTAGCCTGCAACAATACGCAGAAATACCCTATCAAAAACACGCAGGGTTTTTTGCTTGGGTGTTTCCCCTAGGTCTACGCAAAGGCACTTCCAACACACAACCCACTTGACCGAACCGCAAGGTAAAATTAAAAAGCAACGAGGGTGCCCAGTCCTTTGGCTTCTGCTTCTGCAAGGATTACGGATCCTGCGACTGCATCTTGCACCGCCACACCTACCGATTTGAAAAACGTGATTTCGTCGTCTGATTGGCGTCCCCACTTGTTGCCGTTGACGATTTCACCGATTTCCGCGTCAATTGTAGCGTTCGGAATAATCAGGTCTCCCGCCTCTTCCAAACAGGCTTCCCGCGAATCGACGACGATTCGGTTTGACCTCCTTAGGGTCGTTGTATCAACCTCCCGTTTTTCTGGCACAAACGTGCCAACGGCTGTGATGTGTGTCCCCGGTCGCAGGGCATTGCCGTCAAAAAGTGGGGTTGCCGAGGTCGTCGCACAAATAACGATGTCAGCGTCCTCTACGACCTGTTGAGGATTTGATACGCGGTTGACTTTCGGGGCATCCTTCCACGCTGTGATTTCAGTGGCGAGTTGTTGCGCGGCGGCTTCTGTTCGACTGATGAGATTGACGCTCGCGATGTCTCTGACCGCCATCACTGCCTGCAATTGCGCCCGCGCTTGGACACCTGCTCCGAATAAGCCAACCGTTTTCGCGTCCGGTCGAGCAAGCAGGTCCGCTGCTACGCCACCCCCAGCTCCCGTTCGGATAGCGGTGAGACTGCTACCGTCCATGAATGCTTTTGGGAGTCCTGTCGCTGGGTCAAGCACTAAGACTGTCGCCGTGATACGGGGCAAGTCGAGGTTCGGATTGTCGTCGTAAACCGAGACAACTTTGATGCCGAACTCACGGCGTTCGGGGAGATGGGCAGGCATTAAGAGGGTAACGCCTTTGTCAGTGGAGATGTGCTGTCGTGGGGGCGCGGTCACTTTGCCTGCTGAAAGTTGACCGTAGGCGTGCCGCATCGCATCAATTGCTTTGGGCATCGGCAAGGCTGTTCGGACATCTGCGGCGGATAAAATTCTGATCTGCATACAATTTTTTAATTATTCCTTGCGGTTAAACAACGTGCGTTAAGACTTTTGCGTGCGTTTCTTAGACCCGCACTCCATTACATTACGTGCTATCCTTTCCGTAGGAACGAGATAATCACGCGCTGCTGTCTGATAAGGGCGGATATGGAGCTACGAAAACCCTCCTTTACTCTGTGTGAACCACCGCTTCGCCTAATATATCCATATCAGGAATAATGCCTAAGCCGGGTTGTGTTGAGGCTGCCATCCTGCCGTTGGTGCGTTGCGGTGCACCTTCCGCCGTACTGACGGTGACGTAACTGTTGAAATCTGTCGCCGTGAAGAGAAACGCTGTCGGTGTACTGTGTGCAAGATGTGCAATGGCGGCGGTTGTAATGTCGCCCCCCCAGCTATCCTCAATTGTCATCGCAATGCCGAGTTCAACGCATAGGTCTCTGGCGAGTTTCGCTTTGGTCAGTCCGCCGAATTTGCTAATCTTAATGTTGACGACATCCATCCCCCGATCGGCATGACCGCGTAACAGGGCGTGAATACTGTCTATCGTCTCGTCAAGCACAAAGGGGTGACCTGTCCGCTGACGGATAGCAAGGCATTCTTCGTAGGAGAGACAGGGTTGTTCGATATAGACATCTACATCGCGCACGCCTTGGACGACACGAGCGGCTTCGTGCATCAACCAACCCGTATTCGCATCCGCGATGAGGACATCTCCGGGTTGCATCAGTTCGGCAACCGCTCGGATACGTTCGATATCGGTGTTCGGATCGCTGCCGACTTTCAACTGGAATTTGCGGTATCCTTCCGCACGATAGGTGGCGACCTTTGCCGCCATCTCGTCGGGAGATTGTTGCGAAATCGCGCGATACAGCATGAAATCTGACCCATACCGTCCGCCGAGAAGGGTGCAGACCGATTGGTTTGAAACCTTGCCGAGAATATCCCAACACGCCATGTCGATTGCTGATTTCACATACGGATGCCCCTTGAGTGCGGTGTCCATGCGGTGGTTGAGTGGGAGCAGTTGTGTTGGATCTTCACCGATGAGATGCGGTGCGAGTTCGGCGATTCCAGTGCGGGTCCCCGACGCATAGGCGGGGAGATAAAAGGGTCCAAGTGGACACACCTCGCCGTAGCCGGTGATGCTTTCGTCCGTTTCAATTGAGACGATGGTGCTGTCAAATACGGATACAGATTTCCCGCCTGACCAATTGTAGCTCCCTTCATAGAGTGGAAGGTCAACTTGATAGGCATTAATACATCGAATTTTCATGTTTTTAATTGTCCGCCAAGCGCGAAATAACGCGGTTGATGACTTAATGGTTATTGCTTAAGGTCCGCAAGCGCCGTTGTTGCTTGCTCACGGCATCCCACTAAGTTTTCTATAGATTGAATATTGATAATAACATGATTGACAAAAACCGTCAAGGGAAGATACTACTCGAAACCACCGACCTTCGCAGCGGCAGGTGGACGCGTCGGAAGCTCTTTTTCAGTGAGCACGGACTCAGGAACATAACCCGAGTAATCGGAAATCGAGCCGTGTGTCAGCGCATACACCACAACGTTCGTCATAAACCGGTAGACCCCTGGGGAATAGTGGACACTCCGCGTCGGATAGCTGACGGTCTCCATCGCGCACATGTAATCACGACGGACAACGATAACCGATAGTTTCTCACCGACAGAGATACCTTCAAGGAAGTTCCGTTTCGGGGGACGTGTGCCCCACCAGAAGATGTCGTATCCGACAGGCGGACCCCCCATCGCATAGAAGTTGTTGTAGATTTCGTGATTGTTAGAGATCCGCTCGACGTGATATTCAGGCATGACGTAGCGCATCTGTGAGAGGAAGAGACGAACCATCGCCTGGGCAGGCGCGTTCACGCCGCAGTCATCAAAGACGAGGAAGCCACCTTTCTCGACGAGATAGCGACGCATGCCAGCGGCTTCAGACTGGCTGAGGCGACCATCTATTCTACCGGTTCCGTGTTTCCATCCAAATATTTCCCGAGAACGGACGAGTCCTGGGTCGTGTCCTGTCATAAAGGCGAGCGGTGTTTTGAAAAGGTTGGCATCGTTAAGTTTCACCGCACCTCCCTCAACGCTCATATCGGTTTTGATTTTGGTCCGCTCGTTGAGCCATTGGGTCAATGCGTTGAGCGCGGAGGCATCCGCCCACCAGTCAGAAAGATCGTGCCGGACGCGTGCAAAACGGAGGACACCTCGGATGTCCTTGCCTTTACCGATGACGCGCCCACCCGGTTCACCTTTCGGAAGGGGCGGGACGACGTAACTGGAAAGTGTGATGTTTTCGACGACATCGCTGAGGGCATCGCGTGCGGCACCGACGTTTTCAACCATTGAAAGCCCCGGTGAGCGTTCAAGCGTGACTTTCAACCGTCCTGCGATACCGCGACTGACGTTTCTCACTTGAGCGGACGGAACTTTTACTATAGGGGCAGAGAATGCCAGAGCATCAGGAGCATCTGATACCAACAAATCACCGTGTATCACATCTGTCTGCACTGTTGGATTTAGGACGATCGCTGTGCGGACATTCGGATCTGTTGGCGGTTGGACTTTAACAGTTTGGATTGAAAATTCGAGGACTGTCTGCGGTTGGAAATTTGACTCACGAGGAAATATAGTCGTTACGCGGGGTTGCACTTGAATCTGTCCGACAACAATGTTTTGTCTTGGAACCGTTGGCTTAATAATAGGTTTCACGACGAATTTTCTTTCCACTTTAGGTTTCGGTGGTTCTTTGGGATAGAGAATTTCGATGCCCATCAAATCTTTAAACTGATCGGTTTGTGCGATCAGATAGAGTCCAGCAACAATCGTGATGACGATGTGAAGCACCAATGAACTCATAAGAGCGGACGATGTTATTTTTCCGCGCATGCGTCCTTACCTCCAAACAACTAAAATTACTGATATGGAGGTAGAAGCAATTCCTGTGCCAATATAAAGAAGTGCTGAATTTGCGGTAAGTCGTGTCGTTATACGGGGTGAGCTGCACGAAAAAGGACACTTGTCATTTTAAGTTGCACAAAAACGGGCTATTTTCAGGGTTTCTGCAGATATACTATCGTTATGGATGGACCGAAGGGCGAAGATACTGGTAGATGGGATTCAGTGCGGTTGGAAACCGCACCTACCTCGGTTGGGTGAACATGGAGAGTCTATCCTCTATACAGAGTGCGCATTTGCTGGATAACTTTCGGTAATTTGGCAATGACATCATCGATCTCGGTTTCGGTTGTGTTCCTACCCAAGGAAAAACGGACGGTGCCTTGTGCCAAACGCGGGGGTAAACCGAGCGCGGCGAGGACGTGCGAGGGTTCCATAGAGCCGGAGGTACACGCGGAACCCGTCGAGACACAGATACCCTCCATGTCCAAGCGTAAGATAAGACTTTCACCCTCCACCGATTCAAACGAAACGTTGAGTGTACCGGGCGCACAGTGGTCGGGGTGTCCGTTGTAGTGCAGGCGATCGATGTGGGCATCCAGACCTTCGCGGAGTCTTTGGGTTAAAGCGTCGAGGTGCTGCGCATAGGTGTGCTGCTCCTGTTTCGCAAGGTCGGCAGCGGCACCTAAGCCGACAATGGCGGGGACGTTTTCAGAACCGGCGCGTCGGTTGCGTTCATGCGATCCCCCGTGAACGAGGGTTGCCAGTCGTGTACCACGGCGGATGTAGAGGACACCAATGCCTTTGGGGGCGTAAATCTTATGTCCAGAAAACGCCAGGAGGTTCACACCGAGGTCTTGAACGTTCATTTCCAGTTTACCGACCGATTGCACGGCATCGGTATGGAGCGGTATCTCGTGTTCCTGTGCGATCTCGCATATCTCTTCAAGCGGTTGGACGGTGCCGTTCTCGTTGTTAACGTGCATGATGGAGATTAAGACTGTTGTGTCGCGGATTGCCTCACAAAGTTGCTCAATACGAATCCGTCCGTATCTGTCTACGGGGAGATAGGTTACCTCGAAACCGCGTTGCTCCAGATATTGACAGGTATGCAAGACGGCGTGATGCTCCACAGAGGAGGTGATGATATGGTTTCCCTTACCGCGGCTCTTTTGTAGTTCGGTCAGCCCTTTAATGGCGTGGTTATCTGCTTCAGTGCCGCTGCCGGTGAAAACGATCTCACTCGGACTTTTGGCACCGATGAGATCGGCGACCTGCTCACGGGCGGTGTCGATAGCAGTGCGTGCTTCACGTCCATACGCGTGAATGCTGGAACCGTTACCGAATGCCTCGGTGAGATACGGCATCATTGCGTCCATGACTTCCGAACGGAGGGGTGTTGTGGCGTTGTAATCTAAATAGATGCGTTTTTTTAATTTTACCTTGCGGTTCGGTGAGGTGGATTTGTGCATTTACGGTTACCTCCGTATATCCGCCTGCGTGTTTTTGCTTGGGCATTTCTGCGTATTGTTGCAGGCTAACGGTTTCGTTGGAATTGGGCAATCTCACAGATTTTTTAATTTACCTTATAGTTGATTCAAAGGAAACAGCAGGGCAGTGCTTGCGATCCTTTACCAAAACCATAGCCCGTAACGAAGTGGAGGGGGTTTTTGCTTGGGCGTTTCCTCAGATTTAAGCAAGCCACTTCATACATGAAACCCACGTCGTTTCTCCGCAAGGTAAAATTAAAAATAAGTTCGGTGATTCCAAAAAGTTATCCGATTCGGGTTGATCTTAATATTTGGTGCTGAATCGCGTCCTCGGACTTGCCCGTTCTCATCTAAAAATGAGAGATTGAGTGTATGCGTGCCTGCAGGGAGTGGCATTCGCACCATAAAAATCTGATTCGGAAGTGTTTGCCAAGAACGTGTATCCGCCTGTTCCGTCACAGCACCAGCAAGATTTACAAGCAGCCCTAAAGCTTCATTTTCTTTGTTTGCTTTTCGATACGCCAAGTATTTCAGCAAGACGCGTCCTAAGGTCCGGAAGAGAATGATAGGGCGTTGTGTATTAAAAGTTTCTATGGCGATGTTCTCGACATCTTCTACAAGCACACCGCGCGTTTTCATATCTCCAACAGCAACTTCGATTCCTGAGAGGAGTGGGCGGCGGGAGTCAAGTGTCGGAATTGCAACGCGTAGGAGATATTCCAACTCAATCTCTTTATACACCCTTCCCTCACGCCCCATAAGCGTCGGCACAAACTTTTCATCGTCCACATCGTCTGTTTTGAGGATCGGGAAGGTCAAAGCGTCCTCACCTTTCGCGGGGACGTAACCGCTTTCATAAAAAAGAATCAGTTCGCCGGTGTTTTCAGGACGCGGCGAAAACTTCCCATACTGTTCCTGATAACGCTCCAGTTCGTCAGCGAAACCGAGTTTACGCGCCAACCCGACCAGTAAACGACCGATGTCCGCTGGCATCTCTACACCGGTTTTTTCCGCTGCGTTTCTATAGTATTCTGCAGCTTGTTTGTAAGAGATGTAGGCATCATTCCATTCACCAGTGGCTTCAAAGAGGACACCGGAGAGGTGCGCGAGAAGTCCTGCTCCGAAGAAATCGTAATCCTCGTTCTCACCCTTGAAATAGTTGATGAGAGCCGTGGCACGGCGACATTCTACTAAGGCACCGTCTAACTGATTCAGATAGACGTAGTTGAGTGCCCGGTAATAGTGGCTCAAAAGCCTTTCATAACGACTGCCCGGATATGGACGCATCTGCTCAGAGGTGACGAGCGAAACAGCCTCTTTTGAAACGCTTTTGGTATAACGGTCCTCAGCGATATCCCCCGCCTGATCGAACGCCGCGTTGCTTTCTTGGAAGTGGTTGGCATAATGGGCAACCAACCCTAATTCAAAGAGAAAAGGGATATCAGACTTTTTCGGTGCATTTTTCTGAAGGTAGGTATAAGCATTTTCTGGTTGTCCGCTTTCCAGTGATTCTATGACTTCTTGAAACTTATAGCCACCACACCCTATCATCAGGGAGATAGCAAGCAGAAAAGTGAGTATTTTGATCATCAGTTTTCGTAGATTTTAAAATATTGTGGTGGACGGGCACGGGACCCGCTCAAACAGAGGCCTCGCGAACTTCTTACATTTTAAACTTGTCGCGTCCGACAAACTTTTTGATTTTCTTATTGCCGATCCAAATCTTTTCGTTAGTCTCAATGTTCGTCAACGTCAGATCTGTTTGATAGAAGATGACTTGGTCTCCCCCTTCACGGTCTTCGATGGTATTGATTTCACCAGTCATCATGTAATCAGCGCCGAGTTCGCGTCCCATCCTTTTAACGGTTTCGATTGCAGAGAATTCGCCTTGATCGGCGCGCTCTTCGCGAATTTCACCCCGTTCACTTGCGCTTGAGACAGTCCGCACTTTTCCGGAGTTGATGAAAGCCCGCTCAATATCGGTTATAAACGTAGCGACAGGGATGTGTTCCATGCTCTTGTTGCGGATACCCCCAACAATTACAACCGGTTTCGCACCGCTGTTTATACCGTGATCATTAATCCAAGGGTGTGTTAAGCAGTCCTGAATGATGTCATCGGCGACCATACGCGAATCGGTATCGTTCCAGCGTCCAGAGAGATCGATTGTGGTATCGGCATCAACACGAGTGACCTGTTTGGATGTGCTACAGCTGCTGAAAATTGTGATCCCAGCGAAAAGCGTAAAAATTATAAGGCTATATCTGAAAGGTTTGACTGTCAAAATTTTAGGCATTTGGTTTGCTCCTGTTTTAATAGGTGTCGGTTATTGGTTAAAGAGGAAACTCTTGTAACCGATAACCGACAACCATTTAAAAATCAAGGTCGGCTTCTTTAACAATTTTATCGACGAAAGTATCAAGTGCCATTGCACCGATGTTGCCTTCCTCTCGGCTGCGGACGCTGACCGTGCGGTTTTCCTGTTCACGTCCACCGATAATTAACATGTAAGGCACACGTTGCAAGCGGGCTTGACGGATCTTCGCGCCAATCTTATCATCGCTATTGTCCAATACGACACGACAGCCTTTTTGTGACAGAAGTTGTTCGACCTCTGTGCCGTAATCAACGAAGCGTTGACTGATTGTCATCACAACACACTGGACAGGGGAGAGCCATGTCGGAAATGCGCCGGCGTAATGCTCAATCAGCATCGCGATAAAGCGTTCAAAACTCCCACAAATTGCGCGATGGATGACCACAGGACGCTTTTCAGACCCATCTGGTGCGATATAGGTGAGGTCAAATCGTTCAGGTAGTTGGAAATCGAGTTGCACAGTAGCGCACTGGACATCTCGGTTGAGTGAATCCCGGACCTGAAAATCGAGTTTAGGACCGTAGAATGCCGCTTCCCCAGGATCGAGACTATACTCGATCTGGTTGTTTTTCAACACATCTTCAAGTAGGGTTTCGGCGCGATTCCAGACCTCTATATCGCCCATGAATTTCTCAGGGTTACGTGTACTAAAATCGCATCGGAACGGCAGATCGAAAGTGCCGTAGATACGTTGGAAGAGCCCGAGGATCCGCTCGTATTCATTAGCGATGTCCTTCTCCTCAACGAAGATGTGTCCGTCATCTTGACAGAGTTGACGAACCCGCGACAAGCCGGTCAACGTCCCGGTGGCTTCGTTGCGATGCAGCACCCCTTGATCGAACAGGCGATAAGGTAGATCGCGATAACTGTGGCGGACACTTTTATAGATTAACATGTGTGCCGGACAGTTCATCGGTTTGAGCGCGCTTGTTGCCTCACCCTCTTCATTTTCGACGAGGAACATATCTTCTTTAAAATGTTCCCAATGTCCAGAGGTTTGCCAGAGACTGCTATCGTAGATGAGCGGTGTCCGCACCTCCTGATAGCCTTCACTGAGATAGAGTTTCCGCACCTTTTCCGAGAGGATATTATAAATGAGCGCGCCTTTGGGAAGCCAAAACGCACTGCCCGGGGCTTCGGGATGCATTTGGAAAAGTTCCAGTTCGCGTCCGAGTTTACGATGGTCGCGTTTAGCGGCTTCTTCGCGTTGTGTCAAGTATGCCTGAAGGTCGGCTTTGGTCTCCCATGCAGTGCCGTAAATTCGTTGCAACTGCTCACGGTTGCTATCACCGCGCCAATAGGCTCCTGAAACACGGAGCAGTTTGAAATACCGGCATTCGCTTGTTTTTTCAACATGTGGACCCTTGCAAAGGTCTGTGAAATCACCGTTGTGGTAAATGGAAACGCCTGCTTCATCAACACCCTCATCGGTAGCGCTCACTTCACGATCCGAAATCCCGTCGATTAATTCGAGTTTGAATTTCTGATCGCGTTCGCCGAACCACTGGCGGGCATCGTCATAAGCCCACGTCTCTTGCTGGAACGGCACATTGGATTTAATCATCGCCTTCATGTGCTTTTCGATTTCGGGGAAATCTTCGGGTGTGATGGGGCGCGGCACCTCCATATCGTAATAGAACTCGTTCTCTATCGGGGGTCCGATTGCGAGTTTAACGGTCCGTTCGCCATCAGGGAATAGTTGTTGGACAGCATACGCCATGATGTGCGCGGTCGAATGACGTAAGCGTTGTAGATAATCTTCAGGTTGATTGGGTTCACGCATTGCGGTTCACTCTCAATATGTGGATTTGTGTAGATTTCAAAATTGTTCTCAATAGACTTAACGTCTTTTTTCATAACCTGTTTACCAAATAATTTTACACGATTTGAACGGGGAATGCCAACAAAAAACGTGAGGATGGAAGTGTTCCGTTTTAGGAGGGTATTATTTCGGGAAAATATTGTCCACATTCAGATGCGTCGATATAAAGGTTTTGGAAGGATGGGCGATGCTGGACTTGAACCAGCGACCTCTTGCATGTCAAGCAAACGCTCTAGCCACCTGAGCTAATCGCCCGTTTGAAAAAAGAATGGAGGTGGCGGTCGGAATCGAACCGACGAATAAGAGTTTTGCAGACTCTGGCCTTACCACTTGGCTACGCCACCTTAAGATGGAGCGGGAGACGAGATTTGAACTCGCGACCTCCACCTTGGCAAGGTGGAGCTCTACCACTGAGCTACTCCCGCATCATTTTGGCAATTCGCGCAGAAGAAGTTTGCGCGTCCCGAAAGCATATATAGTTTAATATATTTGTTTTTGAATGTCAAGTTAATTTTTGATTAAAGTAGCAAAAGTGTGGATTTTTGTCAAAAAATTCGCCGCAACATTGAAACGTCCCAAGTTTTGTGTTCGGGTTTCTGTTCAGAGTTGTTCTTCAATCCAATCATCACCGTGGGCAGGATTGTAGATGAGTCCTCTTTTCATATCAACGCAAAGGTCAAGTTCTTCCAAGAGCATGTGTCCGATGAGTACTGGTGAACCTTCAGGTAAATCGGTTACTCGAATGGTGCTGCTTCGTTCTAACAGGGTATATTCAACCTCGGAATAGAGCGTCCGATCCACAATACCAGTAGCTGTTCGGGCACTCCGCGTGTCGACAGGTGTGAGACCGAGGTGCTCTACGCGATGCCCATTGTCCCGTAAATCCATACGCGACGTGCGCTACTACAAACCCGACGACTTTTGAAAAATCTGTGTCCTGTCAAGGTATATCTGTTCGTAGTGATGCGATTTATCGCATTTCTGCGTAAGTCCTACTTATGTCCGATAATCGGCGTTGATTCGGATATAGTCGTAGGAATAATCGCACGTCCACATGGTTATCTCTGTATCACCGGCACGGAGATCAATCGTGATACGCACGGGGTCTTGTGCGAATAGAGCCGTGGCTTTGTCTTCATCGTAGCCAGCGTCCATCCCATTTTTGACGAGTCGATAATCCGCAAGATAGACATCCACCTGATACGGGTCGAATTCCGCACCCGATTTCCCGATCGCCATCATAATCCGTCCCCAATTTGCGTCGTTGGCGAAAACCGCGGTCTTGACAAGCGGTGATTCCGCAACGGCACGCGCCGCTTTTTCAGCGTCGTCCCGATTTTTGGCGTGTTTGACGATCACTTCAACGAGTTTCGTCGCACCCTCACCATCACGGGCGAGCATCTTCACCAATTCAGTGCAGACGAACAGGAGTCCTTCACAAAACGCTTCGTAATCTTTCCCATCTGCTTTAACAATCTCGGCGTTTTCAGCGTGTCCGGTCGCGAGGATCAGCACCGTATCGTTTGTGCTGCGATCGGTGTCAACGGTTAAGAGGTTGTAGGTGTCGTCTACGACACGATTTAAGGCGGTTTGGAGCGTTTCGGTGTTGATTCGGGCATCTGTTGTCAGATAGGAGAGCATCGTCGCCATATTGGGCGCAATCATCCCAGAACCTTTTGCAATCCCGCCGATCCTCACGGGTGTATCGCCGACTTCGATCTCCACGGCGACAGATTTCGGATGTGTATCCGTTGTCATAATCGCTTCAGCGGCATCAGCACCGCCTTCACTACTCAGTGCGCTTGCAACGGCTTGGATGCCGTTTTCGATTGTGTCCATCGGCAATTGCTGTCCAATAACACCTGTAGAAGAGACGAGAACAAGGTTTGCATCTATACCGAGTTGTTCAGCGGTTGCAGTCGCCATCCGTCGTGCGTTTGCCATGCCAACTTCGCCGGTGCAGGCGTTGGCGTTGCCGCTATTGACAATAACGGCTTGTGCGCACCCGTCGCTGAGATGCTCGCGGCAGACAATCACGGGGGCTGCGGTGACGCTATTTTTTGTGAAGACGCCAGCGGCAGGCGCGGGTGCATCGGTAACGATGAGTGCCACGTCCTTTGCGTCTGCGGCTTTAATGCCTGCATGAAGACCTGCTGCGCGAATCCCAGCAACTGCGGTGATTCCGCCATCTATCTGTTTCATGAACTGCTCCTTGGGGAATAATGTAGAGGAAATATTATACTATGTCTTGAAGGAAATGTCAAAAGGTAAAATTAAATAAGAAAATAAAAACGAAAACCAAGCCCGCAACAACGGCGCGGGCGACCTGAACACGAAAATCGTAAAAGGACGAAGACACTTACTTCTCCGCAAGGTAAAATTAAAAGGCAAATAAAATGGGTATATGATATAATTATTCGCAAACACCGAAAAAAGCGAGGCGAAAAAGATGCACACTATTTTAGAACGCTACCAAAAAACTTTTGCAAAAGATCGAGAAATGTCCGATGCCGCAAATCATCTGTTCCCGGATGGTGTAACGCACGATGGACGTTATATGTCGCCCTTTCCGGTTTATATCACGCGTGCCGATGGCTCGAAAAAATGGGGACTTGAAGACAAACAGTTTATTGATTATTGGGCGGGACACGGTGCCCTACTCCTTGGACATAATCCACCGGAAGTTGTGGAAGCAGTGACGACACAGATGCATCGCGGAACCCACTACGGCGCATGCCATCCGCTGGAGATGGAATGGGGTTCGCTCGTCACACAACTGATACCTTCAGCGGAACGCGTCCGGTTCGTTAGTTCCGGGACGGAGGCGACGCTGATGGCGATCCGACTTGCACGCACGTATACCGGTAAGAATAAGGTGCTGAAATTTGCCGGACATTTCCACGGTTGGCACGACAGTGTCATCTTAGGGGCATACCCGCCTTTCGATATGAACGTCCCGGGTATCCCAGAAGAGGTGCGTAATACAACGCTATTATGTCCACCGAACGACATTGATGCTGTTGAGACGCTGTTAAAAACGGACAAAGACATCGCCTGTATCATCCTTGAACCAACAGGGGCATCCTTCGGTATTGTCCCTACGAACGGCACATTTTTGAAGCAACTTCGTGAGGTGACAGAGGCACACGGTGTGCTGCTGATTTTCGACGAGGTTATCACAGGATTTCGGGTCGCACCCGGTGGTGCACAGGCACATTACAACGTCACGCCGGATATGACAACACTCGCAAAGATTTTGGCGGGTGGGCTCCCCGGTGGCGCGCTTGCCGGTAAAACCGAAGTTCTTGAACTCATTTCGATGAAGTCGGAACGCGACGGCTTGAAAATGCCGCATCCTGGCACCTTTAATGCAAATCCGCTCTCCGCCGCCGCGGGCATTGCTATGCTCAACATTATCAAGACAGGCGAACCGCATAAACAGGCGAATCACACCGCAGCTCGTCTCCGAACCGAACTGAACGGTGTCATTGATGACTATGAACTCGACTGGGTGGTTTACGGCGAATTTTCGGGAATTAAACTGCTCGTTGGACACGGTGAAAAGGGGATGCGCACGTCAGATTTCGATCCATACACCTGGGAGTATCGGAAACTGAAAGGGAGTAGCGACGCCGACCTGCTGATCCGTCTCCGGTGTGGTCTACTGCTCAACGGGATTGATCTCGCCAGTAACGGTGGAATGACGACCGCAGCACACACAGAGGAAGACGTTACAGAAACGGTTGCGGCGTTTGCGCAGACGCTTGAATGGCTGAAGGCGGAGAAAGCGTTGTAAGATACGTCTACAACCGGATTTCTAACGCTGGTAGGTGCAGTTTCATTTAATTCGATGGTTTCCGAACGTGCGATAAATCGCACTACTACGATCAGTCTCGTTTGTAGTAGGGCAATTCATTGCCCGTCGATCACTATATTTTACACATAGGAGTATGAATGAGGACAATTACGTATCGCGACGCGCTCAAGGAAGCACTCGTAGAGGAGATGGAACGCGATGATGCCGTCTTTTTGATGGGTGAGGATATCGCTGAATACGGCGGTGCCTACAAAGTGACGGACGGACTGTTCCAAGACTTTGGGAAAGACCGAATCCGAAACACACCGATCTCGGAAGCCGCTATCATCGGAACTGCACTCGGTGCCGCGGTTACAGGAATGCGTCCCGTTGCGGAGTTGATGTATATCGACTTCACAGCGGTAGGCATGGACCAGATCGTGAACCAAGTGGCAAAAATCCGTTATATGGTGGGCGGTCAGTTAGATGTGCCGCTCGTGATTCGGACGCAGGGCGGTGCGGGGCGATCCTCCGCAGCGCAACACGCCCAGAGTCTTGAAGCGTGGTTCGTGCATATTCCCGGACTACTCGTCGTCATGCCCTCTACACCCTACGATGCGAAAGGTTTGCTGAAAACAGCCATCCGAGACGACAATCCGATTATGTTTATTGAGCACAAACTCCTCTATACAGAGGAGGGGGAGATCCCTGACGAGGAATACACAATTCCGTTGGGTGTCGCGGATGTCAAACGTGAGGGTGAAGATATTACGATTCTTGCGACATCACGGATGGTCTTGAACGCACTTATTGCCGCCGATACACTTGCTGCTGAGGGTATCTCTGCTGAAATCATCGATCCGAGGACGTTGATGCCACTTGACAAGGACAGTATTCTGGACTCTGTGAAGAAAACGAATCGGTTGCTTATCGCACACGAAGCGGTCGGTAGAGCAGGATTCGGGGCAGAGATCGCCGCGCTGGTCGTGCGGGAGGCGTTTGACTATCTCGATGCGCCGATTGAGCGGGTCGCGGCGGTCCCGGTACCTGTCCCCTTCGCACCGGTCATGGAAAATTTCGTCATCCCGAATGCAGAGCAGATTGCGGATGCAGCACGGAAACTTGTGCGTTATGAAATCTAAACCACAACAAGGAGGACACAGATGACAAGGTCTGAAAATCGGGGGAGCCTCGGTTCCGCACCGACCCAAGAAAGTCAACTGTATCCAGATACGGATGGCAAACCTATGGCAGTAAGTGACGATCACAGACGCGTCCTGACGCGGATCCTTCAGTTACTTGAGCAGTTTTTTCGTGAGACTCCAGAAGTGTATGTCTCTGGGGATCTACTGATGTATTATCTTCAGGACGACCCCCGCAAAGTCGTTGCCCCCGATGTTCTCGTCTCTTTCGGCATTGGACAGAAGCGGCGGCGGACGTATCTCGTCTGGGAGGAGGGGAAAACGCCCGATTTTGTGATGGAGATGGCGAGTGAAACGACTTATCAGAATGACTTGACAGCGAAGATGTCACTTTATGCCGATTTAGGGATACCGGAGTATTTCTTGTGTGATATAGAGGGTTTATACTTACCGTCCCCGCTGATGGGTTTTACGTTAGTAGATGGCGTTTATCAACCGATTCGTGCCTCGTCAGGTGGGAGTGTTCATTCTTCTATTCTCGGTTTGGATTTTCACCTGCATCTTGACGATTTACGACTTTATAATCCTGTCACACAGCAATGGGTTCTGACACCTGAAGCGGCCGCTGAAGCGCGTGCCGACCAAGAAGCGAGTGCCCGCCAACAGGCATCCGCACGGGCGGACCGGGAGTCCGCACGGGCGGACCAGGAATCTGCACGAGCCGACCAGGAATCTGCACGAGCCGACCGAGAAGCGGTCACACGCCAGCAAGCGTCTGCGCGCGCCGAGGCAGCCGAGGCGGAAGTCGCAGCGCTGCGCGCCGAACTCGCCCGCCTACGGGACACCTCCTAATGTGCATAGAGGGTAAGTAGCGGGAGGCGTTTGATAATCTCGATGCACCGATTGAGCGGGTCGCGGCGGTCCCGGTACCTGTCCCCTTCGCACCAGTGATGGAAAATTTCGTTATTCCCGATGCAGAACAGATTGCAGATGCAGCACGAAAACTTGTGCGTTATGAAATTTAAATAATTTCAATTTAGGGAGTTCGTAGGTTGGATTGAGCGGTAAAAGACAAGCATCTATCTCGTTTACATGGAGGATTCCGCTTTTCCATGTCCCGTTGGTATGGATGGACTATAGCGAAACCCAACAATTTAAACTATAGGTGTAAGAATGCGTTGGGTTTCACTCTGTGCTTGCGTGTATATGATGGTGTATTGGATTTGACATGTATCTGGGATATTAACATTGGGATTGTCAGTTCCGTTCAACCCAACCTACAGTGTTTCGGACGTTGTGCCTCCTGATTTTTCAACCTTCTCCAACTTCTGATACATCCGCGTCAAACCGAAAGCGATCGGTCCCCACAACATCGCTACCACCATAGCCGTGATGGAATAGGCAACACCCGCAATCGCTCCAACGCCGAATCTCACCAATTCAAGCACACCTGCACTCCCACCTTTCGAGAAACGGTATCCAAACGAATCGATAACCTGCTTCGCACGATAGCGAGAATCGTAAGAGAGCGGCATATAGAACAATTCCTTACCCGCCCGAAAAAGCGAGTAGTCTAAGGCTTTAAACGTCACGTATGCCGCTGTCCCGGTTCGGAGTGAGGGAGAAACCGTCAATATGAGACTACTGACGAAGTGGACTATCGGAATCGTGAGATGAATATAACGGAGTGCGATGAATCTGAGGGCGAGTGGCACAGCCACCAGTTGCAAAATACCCGCCGCCAATCCGAGGTTGCCATAGACCGACCCGAAAAAGGCAGTCCGCATATCCGTATCAGGTCTCTCCATTTCCGCCAATGCATTGAACCGCAGATCCAACACGGTGGACACTATCTGTGTGCTAATGATTAATACCCCAATGAAAATCAGGTATCTGGAACGGAGAAGTGTTCTTATGCCGATGTGTCCGAGTCTGCCACCCGTTTCTTCTGCACTGGGTTTGGGTTCACCGCCAAATTTGTAGGCAAGCACCCCAAGAGCCGCCGTGGGGACAAGGGAACCTGCTGTGAACAGCAGTAACGCTTCAGTACCTAACACAGTTGCCAATTTGCTCACAAGTGTGCCACCGAGAAATGAGCCAACGGAGGCAACGGCACAGAAGGGTCCATTAATGCGCTTCGCCTGTTCAGTTGTCAGCACACTGTTCACAAACGACCAGAACTGTTCGATGACTATCACGATATACGCTTCACGGAACACGTAGATGATCGCTGCAGCGAAACTCATACCGCGGGAAAGCGCAGCGTAACATCCGAGAATTAGAATGGCAGAAAAGAGTGAGGTTATTGCCAAAGCACGGGTCGCTCCCAACCACGAGAGCAGGCGACCGTAGCAGTATAGCATCACGATCATACTCGGTGGGATCGCTACCATACCCCGCGGAAGGTTCTCGGCACCATACGCTTCAATAAACAGGGAGGAGGACACGGAACGGATAAATTCATAACCGAATAGCACAAAACAGGCGGCACCACTGATTGAAACCGCAGCATAGATAAGTCGTCGTGGAAACATTATATAGGGGTGTCCTTCAAAAAATTTTTACCGCTCTGGGATACTATCCTCAGCTGGACGCGGATTATGGACCCAATGCCCGCTCGGATCGTTACCTCTGGCGACAATCGCGCGTTGATTCCAGTCGTTTGCGGCGCGGACTTCAGGCGGCACGAACCGCATCGTCAGTCCACAACGCCTTCGATCTGAGGTGTTCGGTTCGGAGCCGTGCAATAGCAGGTCCGAATGCAACGACATCTGCCCGGCTTTCATCTCGAATGGAAAAGGCGAGTCGCCGTATTGTGTTGCCCCATGCACCGTCTGACCTAACACATTTTTTTCCTCAACAGTGCTCGGCTCGAATGCGATCTGCCCGTGCAGGTGCGATTTTGGGATAACGGTCATTGCACCGTTCTCGATTGAGGCATCGTCAATCGCGAGCCATACGGTGACGGTTTTGCTTGGGGAGAGGGGCCAATAGGAAGCATCCTGATGCCAACTCACCTGCTTTACATCGCCCGGTAGCTTGCAGAAGTAGTGCGTTCCCCAACAGATGAGCGTTTCACCGAGTAGATCTTGCACGTAATCGAGAATTCTGCCTTCAGTAATCAGATCGTGGATACCGGGGCAGGTGGTATGCCATCCGTTGATGGAATAACTATTCATTCCTGCCGCCAATGCCTTCTCCATGAGCTGATCGAAATAGGCACGGTGATCCTCCATCTCCGCCTCAGAAAAGACATCCAACGGAGAGATGAAACCTCGTTCATTAAAGTGTTCGATTTGGGCTTGCGTTAGGGTCGATGGATTCTCGTTTTCAACGGAAAAAAACTGAAGTGTTCGATTGAGTTCCGGCATTGCATCCGTAATTGGCATCGAAGCGTCCTTTCTTCTCCACATAGGTTAGAAGTTTGTAGTGTGTGCTATATATCTGTTTTCAACTGTCCCCAATGAGTGGCGAGTTTGCCATTCGGATCCACAGCGAAGGCGGGGATCTCTTCTCCGTCGATAATCAGATTGTCGTAATGGGCGTTTGCCTCGTATGTAATGAAGCCTATGCGTCCGCTGTCACGAAATTTCGCATCGTCGTCGCCCTCAAATAGGAGCTCATCATCGACATAACATTCGTAATTCTGTCCCTCTGAAATGACCTTAAGACGATAGGTCTCGCCAACTTCTGGTTCAAGGGGTAGAGGGGTAGCAATGTGATCCCATTGATTCTCTCTCCATCGGGAAAATTGGCATTTGTGCTGATCGGTGCGAATCCAGAAGCGCATGCCGTTATCGCCATCTGCATCCGCGCGGATTAACAAACCCGCGGCGTTCACGCCAACATCTTTCACCAGTGTTAAATCTACCTCAACCGTGTAATCCGTCCAATCTTCATCACCGAACATCGTCTTGGCGTATTGTGCGCCGGAGGTCTCGGCATAGGCATCCTTCACAATTTTCCATTTGCCACTGACATCGTTCCAGCCATCAGGGAGTCCATTATCGAAATTTTCCTGCCATACCCCTGCCGGAGCCGTAGCAGTTAATATGGTGACCATGAATATCACGAATACGATATATGAATAGCGCATCGGTTCCTCCAGTCTGTGGGATCGTAATCCTGCAAATCCTGATTCAGACAACTAAACGCGACCACCTATAATTATATCTATGTTAACGAATAGGTCAAGTTAAACCTGTGGAAAAGTGAAGTCATTTAGTTTTTCTGTAGGAGGGCTCTCCGAATTCCGACGTTCCATCCGCAAACCAAGGAAAACATCAAAAACTAAATTCCGTGCCCAAGTTCCTAAAAACTTGACATAAAAGGGAATTTATGATAGCATGCAACACTAAACTTTGTGATGTTATCCTATATTCACCTAAACTTTTAAGAAAAGAACAAACATTCCTACAAAGACCTACCTATTAGAAAAACACGATGAAAATGGACGAAAAACGAGCGAGTGGACGCTACTACACACGCGGAAATCCGTTTCAGTTGGAACCGTTCCAGACGTGGGCAATTGCCTCCAATTTAGAACAACAGTCAGTCTTAGAACCCTTTGCGGGTGCTAAAGACATTCCACGGTTGATTGATGCAGCGCGTCTGCAGTGCCGAGATTGGGCATTTTTTGACATTGAACCCGGAGCGAAAGGAATTGTGCAACGCGACACACTCGCCGATTTCCCTGAAGGGTTCGATGTCTGCATTACCAATCCACCGTGGCTGGCGCGCAACTCGGCAACAAGACGCGGCCTACCTTTTCCGGAGGCGACCCGTTACGATGACCTCTACAAATACGCACTTGAGCAGTGTCTGACACATTGTCGGTGGGTCGCGGCAATTATCCCAGAGGCGTTCATTCGGAGCGGTCTGTTCCTGAAAAGGTTACACGATTTCATCTCTTTAGTCCCACAAAAGCAAGATACGACAAATTACCCCTCTGATAAGGGGGGCAGGGGGGTTGATGAGACAAATTACCCCTCTGATAAAGGGGACAGGGGGGTTTCGGTTATGTTCGAGGACACGGAGCACCCTGTCGGGCTCGCACTGTTTGCACCCGATGCGACATCGGACGTTAGAATCTGGCAAAACAATCGGTTTCTGGGCACCATGCGTGAACTACGTGAACATCTTCCGCAACCCTCTTCCAATCGTAGTATTGTGTTCAACGACCCAAAGGGAAATCTCGGACTCATCGCTATAGACAATACTGTTTCCGCCTCGATCCGCTTCTGTCCACCGGAGGAACTCAAAGACTATCCGATTCGCGTCCAGTGCCGTTCCATTACGAAAATTGGCGTGCCGTGGCGTGTGGACATTGATATGCTCAACACCCGTCTGGCAACAATCCGAGAGAAAACCCACGATGTTTTTCTGACGGCGTTCAAGGGCATGCGCCGCGATGGACACTACCGGCGCCGGTTAGATTGGGCATTGACGCGGGCAATAGTTGACACACAGCGTCTACAACCTGCAATAAACGTAGAGTAGAAAAATGAACATCCCTAAATTAATCTGCATACTTCTATTGATAACACTCATCACCCTCGCGGGATGTATACCCGGCGATGGAAAACACACCGTCGAGAAGCCCGCAGGATTCTTCTGGGGTATCTGGCATGGGTGGATCGCGCCAATCTCACTGATATGGGGATTGCTGTTTAACCCGGAAATCCGTCTCTATGAATCCAATAACACAGGATGGGCTTACGATTTCGGGTTTTATATCGCCATTATCAGTGGTTTCGGGGGTATCTCCTTTTCGCGGCGGAAACGTAACAAGACCGTGGCGCAGACAAATGGTAATTCTGGATAGCAACCACCAGAAACAATTTGAAGGATGTTCCTGTAGCATATTGAAGATACGCGCTATCGGAGAAAAAAATGAAAACTTTTGAGACTCGAGGCCCTGTAAATGCCGCGCGAAACTATGTTGTCAAGCGGACAGCGGAACTCGCTGATTTCGTCGCTCGCGTCAAACAGGGGCGCTACATTGTTATCTTTGCACCTCGACAGACAGGAAAAACAACCTTCTTCCAATGGGCATTAGATGCCCTTGCCGCCGAAGGTATCACGTACTTCCTTATCCAACTGGATTTTGAAGCATATAAAAACCTGACCGTCTCCGTTTTTTACGGTGAACTCTACCATGATATTCGTGAACAAATTGAAAAGATTTTCCAAAAACGCGGACACGTGCCATCGGAAGCACTCCATCAATATCTTCAAGGGGCCCAGGTAACCGATCATCTGTCAATGCTACGGTTCTTTACAGGACTCGCAAACCTGCTAAGCCCTCAGCGGGTTGTCATTATTATTGACGAGTTTGATGGTATCCCGGAATCTGCCGTCAGTGATTTTCTATATTCGCTCCGCCGCATCTATCTCTCTGGTGTAGACGCACGCTGCCCTTACAGCCTTGGCATCGTCGGTGTTAAAAGTATAACGCAACTTAACTATGACCGCTCTATCTCACCTTTCAATATTCAGGACGAGTTCGCCTTACCTAACTTTACACTTGAACAGGTGCAGGAACTTCTCGGACAGTATACCGATGCGGTCGGTCAACCCTTTGCTCCTGAAGTCATCAAAGCACTCCACACACAGACAGCCGGTCAACCCTTTCTTGTCAATCGGTTTGCACAGATTCTCACTGAGGAACTGAATATTCTAAAAACCGAGACAATTGCCATGTCACAATTTTCAGAGGCACACACACGGCTATTGAGAGAACGGAACGTTAACATTCAACATCTCATAACAAATATCCGAAGGAATCCACGTTTTGAAACCCTTCTGATGGGGATTGTTTCCCGGGATAGAGGCGTGGATTTTAATCTGGATAACGAATTTATTTCGGAGCTCGCTACTTACGGTATCCTCGCGGAAGGTACCGACGGGATGTGTGAGGTTGTCAACCCAATTTATCAGTATCGCATCATGAAAGCGTTCCAACCCCTGATAAA
>VXPE01000079.1 GCA_009839745.1 Candidatus Poribacteria bacterium | reverse complement strand
AGTCAACGATTTACCCGTGCTTTTCTAAAGACTAAACTTTTATCAAACTCACGTTTATAAACGTATTCATCTTGGAGGTTAGTTATGTTTCACAGTCAAACCGAACTTATTGAAAAAATTCTTCTTGGTGAAGACTCAACGATGGAATTCAAAAGAGATGTCCCTCACAGAGACAACATAGCAGACGAGATCGCTGCTTTTGCAAATGCCCAAGGGGGAATGATACTCATTGGCGTTGACGACAACAAAGAAATCATTGGAATTGAACTGCAGAAATTGGATAATGTAGAAAAAAGGGTTATTGAAATATGCAATGATAGCATTGAACCTACCGTTCCGATCTTCACAGAAAAATTGCGGATTGATGATAAAAACCTGCTAAAAATAGAGATCCCGCGAAGTTTTTTTGTTCACAAGACTCATAACGGGTATTACACGCGTCGAGAAAAAACCAAAAAAGAGATGTCAACACAACAGTTAACACGCCTGTTTCAAACCCGTTCACAACCACGCAAAACTCATTTCAACACACTACCCGTTCCAAACACATATAGAAGAACACTAAGAGAACCGCTCTATCAACGATTCATCACAGAAGATGCCACTGAAGATGTGATAGAGGATCTACTCCTGAAAAGAAATTTGCTCGTTCAAGAAGGGCGGGTGCTTCGGGCTTCTGTCGCTGGCGTTTTGATGTGTCATGAAACACCTGATGATTTCCTCTATAACAGTTTTATTCAAGCCGTTTATTATAGTGGTAAGGAAAAAGATGCAAACTATCAGATTGATGCAAAAGATTTTAAAGGCCCCCTTGACCAACAGATTATAGCTGCCTTTAAATTTGTTCAAAAACATAACGAGATATCCGCGCGTAAGGAAGTTGGAAGGATAGACCAGCCCCAATACAGCAGGCGTGCTGTTTTTGAAGCAATAGTGAATGCAGTTGTGCATAGAGACTATTCAAAACACGGCTCAAAAATTCGTTTGTTCATGTTTACTGATCGGTTTGAGTTATATTCCCCGGGGGCATTAGCAAATTCTTTAACAATTGATAAATTACCCTATAATCAAGCCACGCGTAATGAACTCTTGGCACGTTTACTTTCGGAAATTACTTTAGATGACGATGTAGAAAAACAAGTAAAGCGGAGACATTTTTTAGAAGGACGTGGAGAAGGTGTTGGCATCATTCTGAACGAAAGTGAGCAGTTGAGTGGGAAAATACCTGTTTATGAACTCTTTAACGAAGAATTATGCTTGACAATATTTGCGGCAAAATCTCTTCAAGAAGGCAATAAATAAATACCGGAGAAAGTAATGTCCAGTACGGTTAACGAAATAGAGATTCTGAACGCAGACGATGCCGAATTGATGCGTATCAGTCGAGAAGGAACGCTATCCTTGAGTCTGAACGAGATGCAGGCAATTCAGACGCACTTCGGAACCCTCGGACGCAATCCTACCGATGTAGAAATAGAGACCATCGCCCAGACGTGGTCTGAACATTGCGTTCACAAAACATTCAAAAGCACCATCCTCTATTCCGAAGAAGGCAAAGCACCAGAACAGATTGACGGCTTGTTTCCAAGCTTCATTCAACGTGCGACGGAGGAGATAGCGAAACCGTGGTGTGTCTCCGTCTTTTCAGACAACGCCGGCATCATTGAGTTTGACGAACAATTCAATCTCGTTTTCAAGGTAGAAACGCACAACCATCCCTCAGCAATTGAACCCTATGGGGGGGCTGGGACCGGGATAGGCGGTGTCATTCGAGATTCACTCGGCACAGGTCTTGGTGCGAAGCCGATTTTAAACACCGACGTATTCTGTTTCGGGATGCCAGATACACCCTACACGCAACTACCGAAAGGCACACTTCACCCCAAGCGTGTCTTTAAAGGGGTTGTCGCTGGCGTGCGAGATTACGGCAACCGAATGGGTATTCCTACGGCGAACGGTGCTATTCTTTTTGACGCCCGTTATACCGCAAACCCACTCGTCTTCTGCGGAAATGTCGGTTTAATACCGAGAAACAGGTGCGAGAAATCCGTTGAACCCGGTGATCTGGTGGTTGCGATCGGTGGACAAACCGGTCGCGATGGAATTCATGGCGCGACCTTCTCTTCTGCAGAATTGGACGATACTTCTGAAAGCCTCGGCAGTGTGGTGCAGATCGGCAACCCGATTATGGAAAAGAAGATTGTGGATGCACTATTGCAGGCACGAGATCGGAATCTGTATCGCTCCATCACCGATTGCGGTGCTGGGGGGTTCTCGTCCGCTGTCGGAGAGATGGGAGAAGATATAGGGGCAGAAGTGCACCTTGAACGTGTTTCTTTGAAATACGAAGGGCTCGCTCCGTGGGAAATCTGGCTCTCCGAAGCACAAGAGCGCATGGTCATCGCTGTGCCACCTGAGAATTTGGATGAACTCATGGAAATATGCGAAGCAGAGGTTGTCGAAGCCACAGTCCTCGGGACTTTTACAGATACCCATAGACTGCAAGTTTTCTATGAAGGCACAATAGTTGCCGACTTGGAGATGGAGTTTTTGCACCATGGACTCCCGATGCCGGTCAAGGAAGCGGTTTGGGAGCCCCCGAAACACCCGGATATGGCATCGCGAGATGGAGAGACTGAGAATTATACCCATGACCTCAAACAACTACTCGCAAGTCCCAATATCGCGAGCAAGGAATCCGTTATCCGGCAATACGATCATGGTGTCCAAGGTGGAATGGTTATCAATCCGCTGGTCGGTGTGAAAAACGACGGACCGAGCGACGCATGTATAACGACTCCCGTCTTAGGCAGTCGAAAAGGTGTAATCGTTGCGAACGGTATCAATCCGAAATATAGCGACGTGGATCCGTATCTCAGCGCAGCTGCGGCAATTGATGAGGCGTTACGGAATGTTGTTGCTGTCGGGGGAACCTTAGAAAAGACCGCATTACTGGACAATTTCTGTTGGGGAAATCCGGACAAACCCGACCGACTCGGCGAACTCGTCCGTGCGGCGAGAGCGTGTTATGATATCGCAACGGCTTACGGCACACCCTTTATTTCCGGGAAAGACAGCCTTTACAACGAATACAGGGATACCACAACCGGTGAACAACGCGCTATCCCTTCGACACTCCTTATATCTGCTATCTGCGTTATGCCTGACATTCAAAACGCCGTCACGATGGACGTGAAAACGCCGGGCAATTTCATTTATGTCGTAGGCAATACCTACGCTGAATTGGGCGGTTCGCACTACTTCAACATTCACGGGTTTGTCGGGAACACTGCCCCTGCCATTCGTCCAAGTGAAGGTAAGTTGACGATGGAACGTCTCAGTGCTGCGATCAATAGGGGATGGGTGCGCTCGTGTCATGACTGTTCTGAGGGCGGTATCGGTGTGGCGGCTGCGGAAATGGCATTTGCGGGTGGCTACGGGATGTCGCTGCGCCTTGATGAGATCCCTACAGGCGAAGATATTGATGCTGACGACTTCCTTCTATTTTCAGAATCAAATAGCCGTTTTCTTGTAGAGATAGAACCCCAGCATCAACATGCCTATGAAAACCACATGGTGGGAATACCGATTGGCTGTCTTGGCACGGTTTCAGACACCTCCGAATTCGTTATCAAGGGAAAGAGTGGACGCTCGATCGTTGAAACGTCTATCCATACGCTCAAATCTGCCTGGCAAGTTTTTTAGCGATTGCTCTTGGGCTGCTGCGTCCGTTGTCCTTGCAGTCTTCCAATCGTTAACGAACCTTTCATAATCTAAAGTAGGTGTTTTATTTTTTTAGCGATTACTCTTGGGCTGCTGCGTCCGTTGTCCTTGCAGGTTTTTAGTCACGTCGCAACTATATTTGGAAACATGCACCTACAAAAAAACAAGCAGGAAACGAAGTGGAGCGCGGATGTACGGAAAGACGATTGAAGCCTCCAACCCATCTGACCGAACCGCAAGGAATGTTTAGAAAGTGTACCCAAGCGTGTAGCCTGCAACAATACGCAGAAATACGCAGAAACACGCAGAAATGCCCAAGCAAAGACCCCTATCAAAAACCCCAAGCAAAAACACGCAGGCGGATATACGTCAATGAACGTTATTCACCCAACTCACCTGACCGAACCGCAAGGAATAATTAAAAAACCGCAAGGAAAGTTAAAAATATGAAACCAAAGGCACTCATTTTACGGACTGCAGGCACAAACTGCGATGCCGAAACCGATGTAGCGTTCCAACTCGCGGGTGCAGAGACAGCGTTGGTCCATATCCAACACCTCATATCAGACAAAGTTAACCTTGCCGACTATCAAATTCTCGCGATTCCCGGTGGATTCTCCTACGGCGATGACATTGCGGCGGGTATCCTGTTAGCCGTCGAGATGAAACACAAACTGACAGACGCGTTGCATCGATTTGTCGAAGATGGCAAGTTAATAATCGGCATCTGCAACGGGTTTCAAGTACTTGTGCGAACAGGCTTACTGCCCGGTAACGGGACATCAGAGATGAGGCAGCGCGCCACATTAGCGATGAATACCTCAGCGAAATTCGAGTGTCGGTGGGTGGATCTGGAAACACAAGAGAGTCCGTGTGTCTTTACAACCGGAGTCAAAGCGCGTGTGTATCTCCCCGTTGCGCATGCTGAAGGTAGATTTACTGCCCCCGCGAAGGTGCTCTCAGAATTAGAAGCCAACGATCAGGTCGTGTTTCGGTATGCCGGGAATAGATACCCTAACAATCCGAACGGTTCCGATAGCGATATTGCGGGTATCTGTGATGCAACGGGCAAAATTTTCGGATTAATGCCCCATCCAGAACGGTTCCTCACGAAATGGAATCATCCGCGTTGGACCCGGAACCCTGCTAACACCCAAGAGATCGGTTCTGAAGAAGGCGACGGATTGGTTATCTTCAAAAACGCGGTTAATTACGTTTTTTCTAATTTTCCTTAACGATAAATTAAAAAATGCCAAATAAGTTATATCGGCGGCTACTCCCATTTTATATGAAATTGCCTGTCTTCTGGGCATTCATCGTTCTTTCGGTGTTAGGACAACTGCTTTGGGCGTTTATCGTTTCACAGGATGTGCGAATTGATCTCCGATGGTCGAGTTTCGGCTACGGCTTAGGCATCGGTTTAGGTTTCATGCAGGGGAAGTGGACATCTCGTCTATGGGATCAATCGTATCTACAGGTTTTAAGGCGGCAGATAACCTTCTGGGAAGCGAAAGGTGCAAAACTTCTGACCTTTTACACCTGTGTGGCACTCGGCTTACCGATTCTTTGTCCTTTCCTGATCCGATCCGTTGACACGTTAGTAGGCATCCAATCCTATGTTTTCGGCTTTATTGGCGCGATGAATGTGGCGTTACTGCTATGGGTGCGGCGCATGCCGAAGTGAATTTTATGAGACTTGATAGAAACCAAGAAAAAGCCGTGAATCACGGCACGGGTCCTGCTATCGTCATCGCGGGACCCGGTAGCGGCAAAACGACAGTCGTAACGGCACGGATTCTGAACCTTGTCCAGACGCATAACATCCCACCTTCACAAATCCTCGCTATTGCCTTTAATAGAAAAGCCGTTGAAGAGATGGAGACGCGAATCCTTCGGGAACTCACATCATCAAAACCTGTCATCCGAACACTTCATGCCTTCGGTAAAGACATTATCACTGAAAACTATGAGCGTGCAGGATTTAATCAAATCCCTGAGATCTGGACGGGTCAGATAGACGAGATTATCGCACAAGAACAGACACAAATTGAACGAGAAGCCTCCAACGTTTCGGTTGCTATCTATAAAATAGAGAGCAAAAGCACCGGTAAGTGCTATATCGGACAAACGACACAACCAGAGCGGCGACGGATGGAACACTTCGAGCACTCCTCGAACGACAGACTCCGACAAGCGATCCGGTCTGAAGGCGAGTCCCACTTCATTTTTGAGGTGCTTGAACGAGTGCCAGGGCGAGAGGCAAACCATCGCGAAGCACACTGGATTGACTTCTACAAAAACCAGGCAAGTGTGTTTAATCGTGCAGATCCGTTGCGAGTGCAGTATAGCAACCAACTGATTCTCGAAATGTTCTGTCAGCATTTTGAGATGCCATACACGGCACACCTCGACAGAGACCCTGATTTTGAGAATCTCCGCGATCGCTTCAACGAGATAAAAGAGACCGTTATGCGAGCGAAACGCAAAGTCACCACCGGATTGTTCGACCCAACAACGCTTGAGGACCCCGTCGCGCAGGCATTTGCCGTAAAATATGAAACACTTAAAACCGAGGCAAACGCTGTCGATTTCGAGGATATGATTATCCACGCCGCGAACCTGCTTGAAACGTGTCCAGATCTTCGGCAAACCTACCGCGACACATATCCGTATCTACTCGTTGACGAATTCCAAGACATTTCCCCCGCTGATTTTCGACTGATTTCACTGTTATCGGAGAACCTCTTTGCTGTCGGCGACGACGACCAAGCGATTTACGGGTTTCGTGGCGGGGATTCCGAAATTATGCAGGAATTCACGGATCGACGGGATGTCGCGAAATACGAAATCACGCGAAACTATCGTTCTACATCAACGATCGTTGAACACGCAAGAGCCTTGATTGAGCGAAATGAGCCGAGAATCAACAAAAACCTTCGGGCGCATAATCCGCGACAGCAGGACATAAAAATTGTTGGGACAACCCCTGAGACTGTAGAAACCCTCTTACGCCGTGAATTGAAATCATCTCAGGAAACCGCTGTTTTGGCACGCACGAACTACGAAACCGACCGGATTCAAGAGATGCTCGCCAGGCGCGCGACCCCTATTGAAGTGACAACGATCCACAAAGCCAAGGGCAGGGAATGGGAAAAGGTGATTCTCGTCCATAACACATTGGGACGGCGTTTCCCGCGGCGTGATAACAATCTTGCAGAGGAGCGGCGTGTCTTCTATGTTGCGATGACGCGTGCTAAGGTAGAACTCGTCGTCCTTGGTGGGCACTGTCCATTTGTGCCAGAGTTTGAAAAAATTCCGAAAAATATTAGTTATTATCTCCGACAGTTTGCGTATTGGCGTGCAAGAAGGAGAGTAAAGAAAGCAAGTGACAGGAAATAGGAATTGTGATATAATAACCCAAGTTGCCATCTTTGTAGCATAGACTGTTAGTCTGTGCAAAAGATTGTGCGTAACCTAACAGGATACGCTACAAAATCGTGCAGCTAAGCAACCGTTTTCAGTGAAAAGGGTGACTGTCTGTCGAAAATCTTGTAAATACCAACTTGGGGTAATTATTAAAAAACAGTTTGGACTGGCATAATCAACAAGAAACCAAAGGAACAAAGAAATGACAAATGAAGAACTCTATCAGGTGATGAAAGATGGCTTTGATCAGGTTAGATTAAACTTTGATCAAGTCAATCAGCGTTTCAATGAAGTCAATCAGCGTTTTAATGAAGTCAATCAGCGTATAGATAGGGTAGATACCCGTTTAGATGGGATGGATACCCGGCTCCGCACTGTTGAGAACGGTATATCGGAGCTTAAAGGTAAGCAAAATGCAATTGCGGGAGTGCGGAGTTGGATAACGGTTGCCTGTGCTATCGGTGCCATAATTATCTCCATTGCCGTTGCCATTTTCAAATAAGCACGCGGTCTGTCTTGTAGCATAGCCTGTTAGGCTGTGCTTGTGCATGCCTCGGGAATCGGAGGTCCTTCCTACCAATTTCAAGAGGCGTGTGAAGTGCTACCTTTAATTTAGACCACAATTTCGCAAAGTTAAGAGAAGGTTTGTCTCTGAAATTCGGCAGGAGTCAGATACCCTAACGCCGAATGGAGACGTTTGTGGTTATATACCTGTGTGAGAAAATGCCCGATGCGTTGTCGAGCCTCGGTAATATCTTGGTAATCGTTGAGGTGGACTTCTTCTTCCTTGAGTGTGCGGATGAGTCTTTCGGCGTATCCGTTCTCCCAAGGACATCCCCTGCGATCGATTGAAATCTCAATAGCGTGTGCTTCGAGCACCGAGAGATATGCATTTGAAAGATACTGCACGCCTTGATCAGAAGGGTGGATCTTCGCAACCCTGTCGTCTAAAGCTTGCTCTAAGGGTTTCAAGGTCAGAGCTTGACTCAAGTGTTGACTGAGGTTCCAGCCTCGAATCATACGCGTAAAGACATCCATGAGCACAGCGACATAGATGAAGCGTCTGTTGAGACGGACGTAGGTGATATCACCGACCCAGACCTGATCCGGATGAGAGACCTCAAGGGTCTGAAGCAGGTTGCGCCACGGTTTATCGCCTTGAAGCGATCTGGTGGTTTGACACGCCCGCTTGACCGAGACCCAGAGATTCATCTCTTTCATCAACCGAGCCACACGCTTATACCCAACGGTGTGTCCTTCGGTTTCCACCAGCAGCTTCGTGATACGTCTATACCCATATGTTGGATACGCCGCTGCGAATCGCAGTATTTCAGCGCGTAGGACGTCTTCAGAGGGGTCGCTTTTGGGTTGATAATAGAAGGTGCTCTAACCGGTTCGTAGGGGCGAGGTCCCCTCGCCCGTCCAAGCCATCGGAAACCTCATAACGTTTCAAAATCTCTAAAATGCGAATTTATCTTTCAGATTTGGTATAAATCGCCCTAACCTTAAAACCATAATTTTGAGGAAACCAAGCCCATTATAGCAATTCATCACCAGTTCAATGCTGAATAAAATATACCGCCACTATAAACCACAAAGTCCTAACCGTTTATGGCAAACGCAACACAAAAAAATCAAAATTTCCATCCCGGCGTAACGGTTCGTGCCATCATACTCGGTTTGCTACTGATTCCGGTGAATACCTACTTCATCATGGCAAACCACCTCAAATTCTGGAGCACTCTCCCGACGACGATGTCCCTCATCTATAACGTGATTATCACGTTGATGGTGCTCATCCCGTTTAACCTGCTGCTAAATCGGTTTCTGCCACGGTTTGCGCTGAGACAGGGTGAACTTCTGACGGTTTTCGTGATGCTGTCGCTCTCTTCGGCAATCGCAGGGCACGATATGATGCAAACCGTTATCCCGACGATAACCGATGCTTTCTGGTTTGCAACCCCTGAAAACGAATGGAAACAGTTGTTTTGGCGGTATCTCCCTGCATGGCTGACCTCTAACGATATGGCAAGCCTGCCGGCGTTCTATGACGGAGAGAGCACTATCTACAGGATGGGGCATCTGCGGGGGTGGCTACGTCCGATTTTCTGGTGGACACTCTTCCTGACCGTCCTCATCTGGGTGATGATCTGCTTGGACGTTTTTCTTCGAAGGCAGTGGATCGAGCATGAACGATTGACGTACCCGATTGTGCAATTACCGCTGGAAATGACAAGGCTCGACGGACGGCTTTTCCGATCCCCTATGATGTGGCTTGGGTTTTCGATTGCAGGGGGTATCAACCTCATCAACGGGCTCCATGTGCTGTTCCCAGAGATTCCCGAAGTCCCCGTGCGGCATGCTGAACTGGGTCAATACTTCACACAGAAACCGTGGAGTTCAATGGGGTGGACACCGGTTTATATTCGCTCGTTCGCCGTCGGACTCGCGTATCTGATGCCATTGGAAATGTCATTTTCAATTTGGTTTTTCTACTGGTTCTGGAAAGCACAACGGATACTGGGCAGCGCGATCGGGCTTGACGTTATGCCGGGGTTTCCGTATGACTGGCAACAGGTGATGGGGGGCTATCTGGTGCTTGCGTGTCTCGCGCTGTGGGGCGGACGCCGCTACTTTCTTAGGATTCTCAAGTATATCTTTCGATGGCGTAAGGCACCCGGCGACCTTGACGACAGTAGAGAACCGATGCGCTATCGCTGGGCGGCGATCGGGTTAGTGTGCGGCTTGTTTTTCCTATTCGCTTTCTCACGACAAGGTGGCATGGAATTTTGGACAATCGGGCTTTACTTTTTAATCTATTACCTGTTAGCGATGAGTCTGACGCGGATCCGCGCTGAAGTCGGACCCCCGACAATACGGACGTATGCAACGCCTCATGATATCCTCACAGATATTTTCGGCACTCGATTGATTTCGCACGGTAGCTTGACGATGATGCGTCTCTATCTCACCTTCAATCGTGGGTCGCGCGCCCATCCGATGCCACATACACTGGAAGGCTTCAAACTCGCAGAGGAAACAGGCATGCGCTCGGGTAGGCTCATTGTGGCGATGATGTTCGCCGCGGTCATCGGGATTCTGGCATCCTTTTGGGCGTATCTTGTTGTCGGATACAATATCGGTGTTGTAAGTGACCTCGGCACGGGTGGTTACAACCTTTTGCAAAGTTGGATATATCACCCGGTCGACACCGATATTCCTGCCGTGATTTTTATCGGCATCGGCGCGCTTTTTACCGGCTTCTTCTGGTGGCTACGCACAATATTTCCGTTCTGGCCCTTTCATCCTGCGGGGTATATGGTCGCTGGTGAGAAATCAACGATCGGTCGGTTGTGGTTTTCGATACTGATCAGTTGGGGTATCAAAACAATATTGCTGAAGGTGGGCGGGATTCGCCTCTATCGCAAAGCGTATCCGCTCTTTTTAGGACTGATTCTCGGGGAATTTATGATAGGGGGTATATGGGTGCTGATTCGCCTCATCACGGGGATGCCGATGTATTCTTTTTATAGATAGCCGTCAGCGATCAGCGATCACCCGTCAGCGGAATAGTTGTCATGATTCCCAGTGAGAATAGCAGTTTCAAAGTTGGGAAGTCACGAAGTGTATCTAAAGTTGGGAAGGGGCATATTAAGTTGTTGTAATTTGCAAACTTTCTAACTTTATGAACTTGCGAACTCTCTGAAGTCTCTGAATCTGATAACTGACCGCTATTAAAAAAGGAGATAAAATATGAATCTTGTTGTTCTTTCCTATAGTCACCACGGACGCAGTATGGGACGCACAGCGCATGGACTCGGACACGAGATCGTAGGTGTCATGGATGCCGAAGCAGAACCGCGACAGCAGTTGTCAGACGATTTTGAATGTCCCGGATATGAGACGGCAGCAGCCTGTCTTGAAGCGAGCAAGCCGGACGCAGCGCTCGTCGCCGGAAAACACATTGAGATGCCCGACCATGTACAGGCGTGCGTGGACCGGCGTATCCCCTACCTCTTGGATAAACCCTTCGCGGATTGTGCCGATCGGTTACGTCCAGCCGCTGAAGCCTCCGAAAAACACGGCATCTTCAGCGCGCTCGTGCTACCGAATCGTGCAAGTCGAATCGTGGGAGTCGTCAAAGAGATGATCGCTGATGGGAGTCTGGGGGACCTCGTCCTCTATAGCAGCAGACTGAACAACCGATCCCCATCCCGTTACGATCCGACCCCTTCGGCTTGGCATAGCACGCCGAGTATATCGGGCGGTGGGTGTTGGGCAGTCGAAGCCGCACACGGCATTGACACATTCCTTCAGTTTGTTGGCGATCGGGAAATTACAGTTGTCGGTGGGGTCATGTCCAATTCCATGCACAGCCGCGTTATAGAGGACAGTGGTCTCGGTGTCCTACGAACAGAAGACGGTATCACGGGCATAATTGAATCGGGGTATAACTATCCCTCAGGGACACGCGGTGGCGATCATTTCTTCCGATTCATTGGAACGAAGGCATCCGTCTTTGAACAGTATGGTCGTAACGGTGAACCTTTGATTGAAGTGCACACAACCGAAGGGGTCCAGTTTAGTGAGGACATCTCTCACGGCGCGAGGATTCAAGGTGTGATGGGTGCGGCATTTGATGCAATCCGCGACGGTGGCACCTTTGAACCGACGGTCGTCGATGCAGTGCGTATCCTTGAAATCCAAGATGCTGTTTACGCACACGCTCGACAGGGTCTGATAACCCATGGTCCGCATCCGATGGGTTGACGACGTTTAGAATGTGTGGTAGAATCTTGCCATCGAAAACATGGAATTGGAAGGAGTAGAATATGCCGAATCTAAATATGTCACAAACGCTCGCATGTGCCGTTGCCGCAGGTTTCGCGTTAGCACCTGCCTTGATTGGAAACACTGCCAGCCACAATACCATCTTTGCCCCGGATGCCGAGCTTAAAGAACTCTTCAACGAGGCACATTTTACGGAAGGGGTCTCCGTCGCGCCGGACGGGACAGTCTATTTCAGCGACATTACCTTCACCGATCAGACGGATATGCAGGCTGGGAACATCTGGAAACACAATCCAGAGACTGGGGAAACAACCGTTTTCCGTTCTCCGAGTGGGATGTCGAACGGGACGAAATTTGACGCGCACGGTCGCTTGGTTGTCGCAGAGGGCGCGGATTTCGGGGGACGTAGGATTACTCGGACAGACCTGACGACAGGTAAGTGCGAAATTATTGCCGGTCTCTATAACGGAAAACCCTTTAATTCACCCAACGATCTGTCGATTGATGAGCAGGGACGCATCTATTTTACGGATCCACGGTATGCCGGGCATGAACCCGTTGAACAGCCCATCTTTGGTGTCTATCGGATCGATCCAGACGGCTCTGTGCATCTCGTCGTCACGGATGCTGGCAAACCCAACGGCATAGCGGTCTCTCCTGATCAACAGACGCTTTATGTCATCAGTCATGACAACGGTGCGATGGATAGTTTTCCTGAGGATGTGCCGCTCCTGAATGGACGTATGGCGCTCCTCGCCTACGACCTCTCACCGGAAGGCACAGCGACTTTCCGAAAAGTGCTGGTTGACTACGCCCCACAAGACGGTCCAGACGGTATGGTGGTCGATGCCGAAGGAAATCTCTTCGTAGCGGTGCGCGATGAAACCCGTCCGGGTGTCCGCGTCTACACGCCTGAAGGAGAGGAACTGGCGTATGTCAAGACCCCCGATAAGCCTACCAACGTCGCCTTCGGACGCGGCAAAACGAGCAAGACGCTCTATATCACGGCAGAAAATTGTCTCTACAGCATCCAAACGACGAAAGAGGGGTATCACCTGCCGCAGAAGTAGGGACTGGGGGATTCAGTCTGGGGGTAGACTGAATCCATTCCTTGTATTACATTCCCAGCCCCTACTTAAACATCGGGATGGAGATTGTGCCACGGCGTAGCACTTTCGTAAGCGTGTCCAACCTGACACAACAACGGCTCTGACAGGTGTTTTCCAACAAACTGAATGCTCAACGGTAGCCCTTCGCTGTTCATGCCACACGGCACAGATAGCGTCGGTGCCCCGTTGTAATCAAACGGCACGGTGAACCGCTGGAATTTCGGATCCCGGGCATCATACCGTCCATACAACATCTTTGGCGTGACGCGGTGTGGGGGTGCTGACATTGACGGACACACCAGCACATCGATCCCCTCAAACACCCGCCTGAGATGTCCTGTGCAGGCGGCTCTCAAATTGTTCGCCTTTGCGTATTCGGCACCTGTCGCCTTCGCGCCCATATCCAGCCAACCTTGGAACCAAGGACCGTAATCCTCCCGTCGGGACGGATAGGTGGCGGCGTGTGCTAATACTGCCTCTGTTGAACACAGCGTGGGCCATGCGGAGACGTATTCAGCCACATCCGGCAGCTGCACTTCAACGATTTCAGCACCTTGATCCCCTAAGACTTCCACACCAGCACAGACGGCTTCGGCAAGTTCAGCGTCAATATCGTTCGTGGCATAGTTCTCGTCAAATCCGATGCGAACCTCCTGAAGGTCCTGCCCAATTCGCGCAAGCATGTTAGGGACCGGATTTGGCAGAGAAGTCGGATCGTTTTCGTCAAACCCAGCGATTGCCGCAAGCATAATCCCAGCATCCGCGACACTCCGCGTCATTGGACCGACATGGTCCATCGACTCGGCGAGCGCGAGCACCCCGTAACGACTGACTCGTCCCCACGTCGGTTTTATGCCGACAATTCCACACGCCGCTGAAGGGAAACGGATGGAACCGCCTGTGTCGCTGCCGAGTGAACCGAAACACAACCCCGCCGCCGTTGACACACCGGAACCGCTCGACGATGAGCCTGTCCACCGGTCGGGATTCCACGGATTTTTCGGAATATCGAATTCAGGGTTGTAGCCACCCATCGCGCCTTCCGTCAGGTTGAGTTTTCCAAGCAGCACGGCACCCGCTGCTTTAAGCTTTGTGATAACAGTGCCATCAAACGCTGGGACGTGATCGGCGAGGACTTTCGCCGCCCCCATCGTGCGGACACCTTTCGTAAAGCAGAGATCCTTTACTGCGATCGGCACACCGTGCAACAGACCGCGGGACATTCCTGCGTCAATCTCCTGCTCCGCCTTCTGTGCGGCAGCCATTGCGGAGTCCGCCATCACCGTCGCATAACTCTTCAATCGACCGTCAAGTGCGTCGATACGCTGCAACAGGGCAGTCGTAATCTCTACAGGCGATACCTGTTTTGAGGCAATCGCTTCCGAAATCTCGGTAATCGTTTTGAAATGAAGTGGTGTTTCAGCCATGTTTTTCCTCGTTTCCAGACTCCTTAATTCAACTCACTCACACGCGGGCGTCCTAAAAGGCGCATCAAACGATCGTCTGCATTTTCCAGTGCGTCTTTAGGAACAGGCACACCGTTGCAGAGACTGAACCGCCAATATGCCCAATATGCCGCATACTGCGATTGCAAAATATAACGCGTCTTACCCGAAAGGTTCGGGGCACCCCGATGCCAACACTGCGGATCCTGTAGATAGATGTCGCCCGCCTTACATAAGATAGAAACAGGTTTATTTCCTTCAAATTCGGGATTGTCCTGATCGTTGGGATGTCTGCCGGAGTAATGACTGCCACGGACGTATTGCGTCGGTCCCTCTTCAATCGTATCAATATCGTTCAATGCCATCTGGACGGTGAACCACATCACAGGCATCCGCAAACGAGGATCGTGGCGCGGCATCTCTTCGGTAACTGGGAAGTGCACCGAGCCGTCAACATGCCACCGATCAATCGAGAGCCCAGGAAGGTTTCGCAGCACGTTCTGCCCACAAAACTTGCAGTTCTCACCGACGATCGCCTCTGCCAAACTCAGAATCGGTTCTCGGAGGAGCATATCCCGGAAAATCGGATCGAGTTCGATCGTGTTCCGTAAAATGAAAGGTAGCGTTTCCTGGGATTCGGCATGCGCACCCATCTGGATGTATCTGACATCCGCAAGTTCAGGATTCGTTATCTCGGCAAGTTTCGGATCCGCGAAAAACGCATCAGATTTTTCCCTTAATGCGGTGACCTCTCCCTCAGTCAACACCCCCGGAATGTAAACAAAGCCATCACGGAAGAATTGCTCGGCAATCTGTGCTGTTTTCTCTTCGCTAAAAGGCTCACCTTTGAGAATTGGACTGTTCGCCATGTTGTCTCTCCTATTGAGTGTTTGACCTGCCTTCCACTTTCAATCCAAATAATCCATTTCTGGTAGCAGATTCCAGCGGTATTGGTCTGCAGGTTGTATGTTCCGTCCCCACCTACCGAGAAGTTGCGTGTCGGCTTGTTTCGCAGCCATCTGCGTGGCAATCGAAACTGGGTCCCAACCCTCCAATACTTTTTGTGTCAAATGTTCTAAAATGTATTGGCATGCAGGATCGTCTACCCGGTCCTGCAATTCGTTTGGGTCGTCCTTTAAATTGAAAAGCTGCGGGGGGTGTCCGTGATAGTAATTCAACTTCCACTCATCCTCTCTGACCATCCGATGATAACACCCGTCATCGGTACAATATTCAGAGAAGGCGAGGTCCTCCCAGTGTGTATCCTCACCACGGAGGAGCGGTAAGATGCTCCGCCCGCGGGAATGCGGTAATGAGGGTGCCCCGAGGGCATCCAACATCGTGGCGTTCAAATCAAGCGAACTGACAACCCGATCGCACTGCACGCCTTCCGGTAAAGCACCACACCACGATAAAATTGTCGGGACCTTCACGGAATGTTCATAAAACGTCTGTTTCCACCAGAGTCCGTGTTCGCCGACCTGTTCACCGTGATCTGAACTATACAGGATGAGGGTGTTCTCATCTAACCCGTTTTCTCGGAGTGCCGTTAAGATCTGTCCAATCATCACATCCATTCGGGTTACCAGTGCCCAATACGCCGTGCGTGCGCGTAATATCTCAGCATCCGAGACCTCAACAATCCCACACTTTTCACGCCACCACTGAAAGTAGGGGTGTAACGCCTCCGTAAAAGGTTCAGGATTTTGGGGCATCGTCATCTGCCCTTCATACAGCCGATAATCCTCCTGACGGGCAACAAAAGGTTGATGCGGGAGCATAAACCCGACGGAAATGGAGAAGGGCCCGTCTAAAAGTCCTGCCCGTTTCTGGACGCCGAGTCGATTGAGGTAATCCACTGTCGCAACCGTCACATCTTCATCGTGCACCTGATAGGCACTCTGTCCTGCCCCTGATTTTTCGAGACTCACACGTGCCGGTCCTGCAGTGCCAGAAAGTTCACCGTGATCGACACCACCCCCACCGTGATAGTTCGGACCGTGGTCCCCGACGAGACGTTCGGCATACCCGTGCAGCTGATCCGGTCCCAACGCATGCATCCTCCCAATAAGCACAGGTTGATACCCCGTTGCACCCATAGCGTGTGCGAAAGTCGGAATCCCAGAATCGAGGATGTGGCTGTTCGTCCAGACTCCGTTCTCATGCGGGTAGCGTCCACTCAACATCGACATCCGGGATGGCACACAGATTGGAGATGGACAATAGACGTTTTCAAACACCACGCCCTCGGCGGCGAGGCGATCGAGATGAGGGGTTTGCACCAACGGGTCGCCGTAGCAACCCGTCACATACGGGTTATGCTGGTCGGAATGGATATAGAGCAGATTAGGACCTTGAGGACGCATCTAAAATCCCTCGTGAACTTGTATCAGATTTCCTTCATTATATGCACACGCGAGTTTTTGTCAAGCGTAGTCGGCGGTCTTCTATTGACATTTGAATAGTTTTTATGTAAAATGAAGTCTAATTTCAATACGTCTTTGACGAATCCAGTTCACCTCACCCAAAAGGAGACAGGACAATGGCATTTTTGAGACACATCGCATTACGGACGAAGGATATGGAAGCCTCGCGTCGTTTTTACGAAACCATCGGTTTTGCGTTTGTCGGGTATCGCGGGCGCGGGGGGTTAGACCTCTCGGACGGCACCCTGAACATGACAATCCTCCAATACAACGGGACGGAACGTCCCCCGTTTGCGGAGGGCACGGAGTTCATCCATTTCGGTATCATCGTTGAGGATTTGGCGAGCATCTACAATACCCTCCGAGATGGCGGTTTTGAATTGATTATGGACAATGTGAAAAAAGGGGATGAGATTGATGACGACAAGCCACCCGATCGCTCCTTCAAAGTTGCGGATCCCGACGGAAATGTCGTCGATATTACCTGCGCGCAGGATGAATGGCGTGGCGTGACGGTCTAAGAGGGCACATAATTTAAAAGATGGCATTTCAATTTGAAGATTTTATGGTCAACGAATACCTCTCGGAAGGCTATCTCATCTTTCGAGGGATTGTGCCACCAGCGTTGCTCAGCGATTTACGTCGCGAGGCGGAGAAGGCACGCGATCTGGCACATAAACGCAACGGACCGCAAACGCAACGGATTCAACCGCTATCCAATTACGGCGATGAACTGGATCTGAAACCGTTTTACGACTACACAGAGTTACCGGAACTCCGTGACGCTATCGAGAAATTGCTCGGTCCTGACTATACACACGGTCACGTTGACATCATGGGGCTTCTCGTTGAGCCGCTTGAGCATCCGTGGCACATCGGTTGGCACCGAGACGGCGTTGTGGAGGTCCCCCCCGAAGCACGTGATGAGATTGTCAAAGCGAAGTTGGCGGAAGTCTGGTATGATCTGCGTCATTTCAATCAGGTCAACTGCGCGATTTATGCCGATGCCTGCACCTGGTTCGTCCCCGGCAGCCATCTGCGCCAGTGGGATCTACCCGGCGAAGAGCAATCAACAAACGACCCGAAGTTGCGGAAACCCGCTGAAGGGCAGTCCAACGCGGAAGCCGAGCGATACTGCTTAGAGCATTGTCGGCAGTTTCCGGGTGCGGTTCAAGTGCATCTGGGACCCGGAGATTTCATGGTTTACCGGAACCTCGCGTGGCACACAGGAAACTACATTACTTACCAACCGCGCGCAACGATTCACGATGTCGTCCGCTATGAAGGAAAAAAAGATTGGACGGACTGGCAACAGACGAAATTGGATGCTGTCAAACGGATGAAGGAAAAACACTCCGAACTATAACCGATCAACTGTATAAGCGTCTAAGACCTCTTCATCGAGTTCTACACTGAAACCCGGAGCATCGTTGAGGGTGAAAAATCCATCATGAGGCGTGGGGCGCAAGCGGCGATACAACTCGTTCTCAACACCGTCGCGAGAAGGACCGAAGGTCTCTGCCATACACGGCATGGGCAGACAGGCAGTGAGATGCAAGCCCCACGGCGTCCCCGCTTGATGGAGCCATGTCGGAATATCCAGTTCAGCGGCTTCACGTGCGATGCGTAAACATTCCGTGAAACCACCCGCCCAACTGATATCAGGTTGAATCATATCCGCAGCCTCCCAACGCAGCAGTTCGCGAAACCCGTATCGTGTGAACTCATGCTCACCGGAGACAATCCAAGCCGGTTGAACTTCACGGACCAATTGTGCCATGCCTGCATAGTCGTCAAGCGGGATAGGTTCTTCGATCCATTTGAGATTCACATCAGAAGCTGCCTCGGCGAAACGGAGCGTGTAATCTACATCCCAACGGAGGTAGATGTCCGCCATCAATTCTGTTTCCGTTCCGACGGCATCTCGTGCCGCGTGTATCAATTCGACGTTTTCCGCAAACCCATCTTCACCCTCCGCAAGACCGTTACGGAGCGGCAGTTTGCAAGCAGCGAAGCCGTTCTCTGCGTAATAACCGACATCGGCACCCGTCGCATAAGCAGGGATCTTAAGGTGTGGTGTATCCGTAATAAGACTATAGACAGGCGCGTCCACAATCTTTCCGCACAGGTCAACAAGGGCGAGTTCTATGCCGCTCAAGACGTAAATCACCAAGCCGCGTCGCCCATAAATGGAGGTGATATGATATAGGTGCTCCCAAATCTCCTCAACCTCAAGCGGATCGCGTCCGATGATGAAGTTCTGGAGGTGTTTCTCAATGATGAGCGCGCCAGCAAGCCCGCCACCCCCAAGACCGTATCCTTTCAAACCCTTATCGGTGGTAATTTCAACGACTAACGCCCCGGCTTGTGCGGCGAAGGGACCCCGCCAGTCGACATGTGCCGCCTGGGTTGTGGGTTTCTGCCACAAATCAGAATCAACGGTATGAGGTCTCCCGTGTGGGCTTCCCCGGGTATGAATGCGCGTATGGCATTCACCGCCCTTAGCAAACCCCAAACCGGGCATTGCGCGTGGATTTAAGTTAACGTGCCACGTCCGAATCCCAGTAACGGTATGTCGGGTTTTCGCACGTGTTTTCCACGTGGTTGTGAGTTTATTTTCATTGGAGTGCATAATGTAATTCCTTGCTTTCAAGTTATGACGGCAACGCAAAATAGCCAATTCCTGTAAAGAAACCAACTATCATCCAGAGTCCCACCATCACATACTCGCCGAAAATCAAGCCGAACGCAACGGGTCGAATCTTTCGATACGTCGAGGCACCCCCAAACTTGAGTGCCATATACTTAATGAACCATCCGATTAAAATCGATGACCAGAGGTGAAACGGTGGATAGGTTGCCCCCAACAGATAACCGATCGGATGGAGGGACCACCAGACAAAATTTTGCCGCATCCAGAGCATGAAGCCTGTAAACCCAGCGCCAGCAATCATGCTGTAAACCTCGTCCCACTTCGTCTCAATCGGGAATTGGATAAGACTGCTCATCCGTTGGAAATAGTTCCGCGGCGCGACCACGAAAGACCAACTCTGTAAAAACAGGGCACCTTTGTCGTAAATGAGCGTCAATGAAGCGTAGACGGACACAAGGAGCGCTACGACAATTGAGACCCACAAAATCGGCATGACACGACGACGGGCGAGTTTCACCTCATCTGCCGCCTTGAAACTATGCAGAAAGTTCGGCATCATAAATTCGCCCCAATCGCGTAGGAAAGTGCGTTGGAAACTCAGGATCGCAAGACTCTTATGTCCCAATGCGTTGGAACCTAAAGTAATATCGATGTATTCCGAAGGGAAAAAGGGAGCCTGCACGAGCAACAATCCCCCGTTAACCACCATCCAGGTCAAAACGATTGACGTGATAAAGATGGAAAGCAGCGTTACAATCGCGACCCACGTTGTTACCCCCGCAACGACCAGAAACACGACAAGAACAATAAATCCCACGAAAAATCCAAGAAGTGCCACACGATACGAGACGGGTTCGTTTGAATCGTCTACCGGTTGACCGCCTATGGTGTCGTAACTCGTCCGTGCGTGTCCGAGACCGAACGTCTTCCTAAAAACTGCCATGATGTGTTCACGCCCTATCCAGAAAACCGCGGGAACAAAAACGAGATAACCGCCCATCACTTGACGGCTGCAACTAATCCAGGGACCGATGCTGAGTCCGATCGCATTCATGATGATATACTGGAGTTTGAAAAAGAGATAGAAGAACCAGAGGCTAAACGAAACCTCAAGCGTGAGTAACGAGGCGATCCCAATGACCGAAAAATAGATGACGAACCGCATCGCGGGCCACCATCCGAGGGTATGCCACGGTTTTTCGGTGAAGACGGTGTAGATATTGTAAATCAGTGGAATCTCTGGCACCCTCGGAAAGTGGGCGTGCAACCCGTTGATAAGGTGCAACACCACCGGCAGGATCATCCCTGCCCAAAGGAGCCTGTTTTTGAAAAAGGTGTTGAGGAGCGTGCCGCGCGCCGGTTCAGCAGCGAGCTGTATCGGAATCTGGATTAAGGGGAACGAAAACCTTTCGCGTTCTACCCACTGCTTTCGGAGAATTGTGGAAAGACAGAGCGTCGTAAAATAGAAGACCAGCACGAAAAGACCCCAGACAAGCAACGGCTTGAGCCATAGCATCCAGGGAACGCTTTCACCCGGAGCAATCCCTTCATAGAAGTCTGTTACCGCGTGGGGCTCCGTGACGACAAGCCATTCTGGGACGTGCGGATGGAGCGTTTCTGACCAATCATTTTCCATCGTCGCAAAGTACTGGAGCGCAACAAGGGAGGGCAGCAGAAACTGCAATAACCCCATTGAGGGAATGCCAACTGCGACGATCAGCATCATCCAGACAACGGTTAATTCAAGCGCAGAGAAAGCGAAACGCCCATTCCGCATCAACTTACGCAACGGCACATTGACGAGGAACACCAGAATGAGAACCCCGAAGATTGAACCAACAGGGAGATGATTGCCTGCGATCTTCGTGTTTTGTAGGAAATAGTTGTTGTAGGGTGTGATCGCACACATCGCCCCTATCAAAAGCAATCCTACAAGAATGGCAGGGAACCGGATTTTTTGGTTTTTTAACGATTGGGGTGCCGTTCCGATTTTTTCGTTGTCCAGATCGGGGGTTTGACGCGTATTTAGCAACATCTTTATCAGTTGTCAGTTGTCAGTTGTCAGTTGTCGGTTAAGAAGGGTATCGTCTAAGGGAATCCTCTTGTTACTGATAACTGAAAACCGATAACCGAAAACTATTCTGATGATTGTTAATTCCAAACCTTGTTCTTAAAGCACTATGAGCCTTCTTCTCTCACTGAAGGACGATAGAGACAGGTTTCCGCATCAACGACACGCCCATCGGGGAGTGTGTACTGGTTCGGGGTACCTTTACCCCACGGCTCTTTGAAATCTCGGCTTCGCTCTCTATCTACATCTATCTGTTCCCTAACAGACTCCCATGAGAATCCGTCCATAAGTTGTTCATGGAGAGATGCCTCCAATTCCTGGGACGCTGCTTGACCTGCGAGATTCTCAAATTCATGCGGGTCTGTTTCCAAATCAAAGAGAATGGATTCATCTTCAGGGAAGGCAACATATTTGTAGCGAGGCGTTCGGAGCATACGCATCGGTCCCGTGGTCTGGTTCGCCCAGTATTCAGTGATCGCAGTGTTACGCCACCCTTCAGTGTCCCCCGACATAAGATTCGTCAGGTCCGCGCCATCTAAATCTTCGGGGGTAGGGATACCCGCTCTGGCGCATAGCGTTGGGAAGAGATCGTTTAACTCGACAGGTGCGGTCACGCGTTCTCCGTATGGATGCGGTAAATGTCTGTCCGATACGATTAATGGCACGCGTGCGGCTGCCTCATAGTAACTGGATTTCCACCACTGCCCGTGTTCTCCTGCCATTTCACCGTGATCAGTCGTATAAACGATGATGGTGTTCTCCAGTAAACCGTCCCGTTCTAAAAGTGTGAGGAGATCTCCGATGGTCTCGTCAAGGAATTCGCAACAGGCGTAGTAAGCCGCTCGCGCTTTACGCGCTTCTTCGGGCGGAATTTCGTCTGTCTTGAAGTTGTCCCGTAAACCTTTCGCGTAACGGTGCGTCTGTTCCAAGTGTCCATCCGGCACATTGGGCATATCCACATTATCGGGAAAATACTTATCAAAAAGTCGTTTGGGGGCTGTGAGTGGAAAGTGTGGACGGCTGTAACTTGCCAGTAGGAACCACGGTTGTTCCGATGGCTGGGACCTTAAGTATTCGAGCGTTTCCGCATTGATAACCCGTTCTTGTAGCATGCTGGTCGGAATCTCAGTGATGCCAGCGAGTCGTGTACGTTGTCGCGTCCCAGATGGGGTCTTTATCGGATCTGTTTGGTGTCCGGCATACCCACGCAAGTCGCCGTAAGGTCGAGACTGGAAACCGTTGTTCTGCTCTTTGCCACCGAAGTGCATCTTTCCAACGAGTGCAGTCGCATAACCGTGTTGTGCAAAATGCGCCGGCATCGTGAGATGTTCAGGAAACAAAATAGACCCATTATTCCACGCTGAACACCGATGCGCGTGTTTTCCGGTGAGCATACACATCCGGGAGGGCGTGCAGAGCGGGACTTGGCAGTAGGCACTCTCAAAATAGGTGCCGGATGCTGCGAGCCGGTCAAGATTCGGTGTTTGGACAATAGAATTACCCTCATACCCCATAGCGTGCGGACTATGTTCATCGCTCATCAAAAATAGAATATTCGGTTTTTGCGCCATTAATCAAAAAATCTCCTTTAATTTTCGGTAGAGGAGCACCTTCCACAATCTGTATTTAGAAAACTAAGCACGCGGCAGCGCATCCGTATGAAAATCCACACCGATTCTTTTTATCCATGTGCCGCTTATTACGAAAGATTTTTGCTTTCAATTTAGTTTACACGATTTATCAATGGTGTGCAAGTAGAATCTGGTGTTTGAACAGTGTTTTTCAATGCCCGGAGCGGTTAGAAACCGCTCCTACCGGGTCCTGGTCCTTCCATACCCTAAGTGTGGAGAAGCAAGCACCAAGATGTTTAGCGATCCTACTATAAAAATGGAAGGGAATATGCTTGTCAATGCAGCGGTTGTGCTTTAGATTTTCCGACACCCGCTCCGAGTGCTGGTAACACAGTCTCAGAAATATCAAGGGAATAGTCAAAAATCGTCCATCCCGAAGCCCCTAAGTTCCGGGCGAGATAAATCTGTGCAACGACGCCATCTGGCGTTAGTAGCGAATTAGTAGCAGTCGCACCAATACCGGGATAAATGGCTACCCCTTTCGGCATCAAGGCGAGTTGGTTGGCTAATAACCTTGTGAAATAGTCCGCATCCTCTGTATAATTCATTGGACAGACGAAATCGACGTAACCCGCCTTTGCCCACGCGATCCAGTCCTGCCCGATAGAAGTGACGCACGCTGGGTAACCACCAAAGACGGCTGCAGAAAGTTTGATGTGAGGGGTCGCCGCTCGCAGCCGTTTGTGTAGCAAACGGACCAAGCGAGTGATTTGCTGCGATCGCCACTCAATATACTGATCACTATAAACTCCCGTTTCAGGTAATACTGCCTTGGGCCATTCGTCAATCTGCTGCCGCGTCGCAAGCGTGAATCTTTTACGGCACGCTTCACAATAACAGGCGTGGCTTCCCGGATAACGAATATAATCCAGATGGATGCCATCTATATCGTAATTCATCGCAATTTCCAAGATGCTCTCTAATTCCAGCTGGACGTTTTTCGGGTGTGATGGACAGAGCCAATTCAATGGCTTTCCGGTCCTGGAGACTTGGGTTCGCTTCTCTTTCCGCATTTTCTCAATGAATTCTTTCGGTGTCCCCTCCAAATTCCACGTAATCTTCCACACGTGCACTTCTAAGCCGTATGTGCGTGCCGCCGCGACGCATTGCGATAACTGATCTCCATATTGTGTAAAGGTTTTGCTGTGGGGTAAGATCTTACTGGCATAATGCGCCACCCCTGCCCATGCCATGTTTGGGAGAATCATGTTCACGCCTGCCGCTGCCAATTCTTTGGCGGATCTATCCCAATCTTCAGGATAGGCGCCAAGTCCAGAATGATTCCACACGGCGCGTCCCTCGGTTTCAAGGCTACGCTGCGACAAGAAATAGGCTTCTGAAAATGCTTCTCGGCTTGCCCGTGCTGTTGTTATCGCCGCAGTGTAAGCCTTACTGTTATACTCGGCGTGCGCCTTCTCCATCAAACGTTTTCCGGTTTCCAAAGCGTCTGCTGCGCTTGACACACCGCTTTTTCGGACAAACGTCGCTAACGCCTCAAGCCCGTCTGTATGCCCCACGGTGGTCATGGTTTCTATAGCCTGCTTGGTGAGTGAGTGCCGAAATTCTGGGACGAGATGCCCTAAGAGTGCTGCAAGCATTCGCGTCTTGGTTAGGATGTCGTCTGGGAGGAAAATGTGGCTAAAAAACACACCCGATTTGCCCACAAAAAGGGCAGGCAAACGTGTCGATTCTCCTGCCATATTGTGCCAATACCCGATAACTTTCGTTTGAGGTGTTGTCGGTGTTGCGACTGTAATGTTCCACGATGCCTGTCTAATAGATGTCGGCATATCAGGTATTTCGGGCGCACGCAACTGAATTGAAGCGAACTGTCCAGGCGATTCCGCTTTGCGCCAATCCGTTTGTCGTAAACCCAATAGCGGTGCCACCTTATCCGCCAAGCTATAGGTTACGAAAAGCTTACCGCCACCCGCAACAAAATTTTTCAAGAGACGTGTTGTCTGTTTTGATACCACGGGGTTCAATGGCAGGACAATCAACTTAAGGGATTTGAGTTGGTCCTTAGAGAGCGATGGGTCTTCAAGGGTGTCGGCAGTGAACCCGATCATGCTGAGCATTCGATTGAACCGCTTAGCGACAGAACGCGCATATTGAACGTCTCCCTCGGATACCCCAGAAGTGGCTGTCGGTAGGAGAATCGCAATCTGTGCTTGCTGTGAAACGGCAAGATTGTGTTCACCGATACACCAGAAAAGCATACAGACGAGCAAGATTATTAGGATACAGCACGCTTTATTTGCGATTTGCGTCAAAAACATTACCTGTTCCTCTCAACCTGTGTAATGGCAAGTGTTGGGTTCCCACTCTTGGCAAGAGGTGGTTTCTCGGTCTTCCCTAAGAACTTCTCGATGCCTTGCGCGATAGCAGTGGCGATTTTATGTTGATACGCCGGTGTTGTGAGTTTATGTCCTTCTGTTGGGTTCGATACAAATCCGGCCTCGATGAGAATCGCAGGGACGTTTGTCCCGATCAAAACGACAAATCGTGCGTGTTTGACGCCACGATCAATCGCACCTGTGGCTTGCACCAACGCTTGTTGGACGTGTCTTGCCAATTGCTTACTATCTTCGCTTTTGCTTTTCTGTATGATCCCTTTCAGGAGTGCTTCCAATTCTTGGATACTATAGCCGGAGTCTGCATTTTCCCGCGCTGCGAGTGCTTCTGAGGCGCTGTCCATACTGGTGACACTCAGATAGTAGGTTTCGATACCTGTTGCTTTACGGTTTTCACTGGCGTTGGCATGAATGCTCAGAAAGAGATCCGCTTTGTGTTGTGTTGCGAATGCAGTGCGCTGCTTGAGCGGAATGTAACGGTTGGTATCCCGTGTCATTAGGACAGTGTAGCCTCTTCGCGTTAGCACTTCACGCAGTTTTTTCGAGATGCCCAGCACAATGGCTTTCTCTTGTAAGGTGCCTCTACCCAACGCCCCGGGGTCTTTGCCGCCGTGGCCGGGGTCAATAACAATCGTTTTCGCGGTTAATCCAAATTCACGCGTGAGTGAGTCTGGAACCGAAGGTTTCTTCGTATCAAGAAGTGGGGACGGAGGTTTCGATTGAGGTTCGGATTGCTTTTGTGCTTGAATTGTCCGTTCGCGGGACGATCCTATCGGTTTTTGTTTTATTTTGAAGGGTTGCGTTTTGAGAGGGCGGAGTTCTTCGGTGGCAGCAACAACAATTCCCTGATCTCTTGAAGATTCGATAAGCGTCGCATAAAGCACCTCGGCGCGTGTGATGTAACCTTGTCTGACATATACACGTGCCAATTCTAATTGGGAGGCACCAGCGATTTTGGAACCCGCATAACGACTCTCGACGATCTGGTATTGCGTGATGGCTCGGTAATCCTCACCGATATGCGCATAGCAACGTCCCGACCAGTAATGTGCGTGTGGGACATACCCCGAATGCGGGTAGTTGCGAATCAGTTTTTGGAAGGCTGCAATCGCCTGCTTCGGTGCTTCAGTGTTACCGGCTTTGATACGCCAGACCCAACAGGAAGCGAGCGCATATTGTGCATCATCAGCGGAGGCCCCTTGCGGGTCTGTATCAATAACTTGCTGAAATTCTGAAATAAGCGCGCGCCAGTCAGCGGCAGTCGCCTGTTTTTTGCCACTCACATACGCACGATGGCGTTGGGAAGCCGCTTTATAACCGGACATAGTTCCGCATCCGGATAATACCACTCCAGAAACGAGCAGCAGGCAAGAACACCATAGTTTCATTATTTTCTCCTCTGGCACGATGTGGTTCTTTTCCGTTTTTTGTCTCATATCCTATAAAATAAAACGAAATATTCTCATCTTTCGTTACCAAATTACGCTATCAAGGCGTAATTATCCCGCTTCCTAAGAAAACTCTGTCCCTTTATTTCTCTGTTGACTTCCTTATCAATTCGCGTTAAACTAACATCATATAATTCACTTTAAAAGAGCGAGGTAAGGAGAACCGATGGAACTGAGTCCCCAAGAAATCCAACTATTTCGCCACAACGGTTTTATTAGATTTCCGACGCAACTGTCTAAAGACCGTGTAGAGGCACTTAAAGCCGCCGCACTCAAAGACATGGAAGAAGGCGTGGAACCTGTTGCCCGACAGGACGGTAGAATTATCCGGATCTCTGCTGTTTGGGAACGGGGTGGCATCTTCCAAGAAACGATTACTTGCGACGAAATTCTCAATCCGTTGGAATCATTGTTGGGTCCGAATATAGAATTCGTGCTGAACCGCCACAATCACGTCTATCTCCGAGACGCAGGTTCAACGCATTCGCTTGAATTGCATCGCGATGTCCGCCATTGGTCTCGGACGATTGCGACTGTTCTGATCTATCTCGAGGACACACACTTAGAGAACGGCTGCACACGAGTTGTCCCCGGCTCACATCATTTGCCTGCGTTCGCGAGTCTCAAGGACGATGCAATCCAGCACATCGCGGCGAGTCAAGCGATACCGTTACCGATGCCAGCCGGAGGGTTGCTCGCTATAGATAGCATGATAATTCACTCAGCAGGGATTAATCGCACAGATAGCACGCGGATGAGTATGACCCTGGGTTACCACGGTGTTGATGAACTCGCGTTGGAAGATAATCCAAGGAAGGTGCTTGTGCGTGGCGAACGACCGTATCGTGGAAACGACAAGCCCCGTGAATAATTCTGCCGGAATTGGGTTTATAATAAATGAGGACGCATTCGCAAAGATCCTCTGAAAATCTGATTTTTTGAAAAAAGTGATGCTTTTTCATTTTTTTCTTGACAAACAGTGAACTCTGTGGTATACTTAATAATGCTATTGGGAGATAATGAAGAAATTCTGGGCGGGTAGCTCAGGTGGCTAGAGCGACAGCCTTACAAGCTGTAGGCCACAGGTTCAAGTCCTGTCCCGCCTACCTACCGTAACTGCCTAAAAATCAGAAGTCTCTCGATGCAAGATTGAAAAATATGGGCTCGTGGCGCAGTTTGGTTTAGCGCGCCTGCCTGTCACGCAGGAGGTCGCGGGTTCAAGTCCCGTCGGGCCCGCTTTGATTACGCTGAATTAGCCACACGTTGTGTCTTACAATGTTGTGGCTTTTTCGTTAGTTAAAAGACAATCTACCCTATAACAATAATTTACTATCTCATTTCTGAATACAAGTTTGTAAGCAACACCGATAATAGAGGAGCGGCACTGCCGTGATTGATCTTAAGTTTATTCGTGAAAATACCGAAGATGTCCGTCAGATGTTAGCAGATCGCCGGACGGAAGCTGAATTGGATAGGTTGGTAGAATTAGATGCATGTTGGCGCGAGAATTTGACACATACACAATCTCTCAAAGCGCACCAGAATCAAGTTTCACAACAAATTGCCGAGCGTAAAAAAGCGAAACAGGATGCTACAGAAACTATCGCTGAGATGCGGAAGCTCTCCCAAGAAATAAAGGAACTCACCGCCGAAGCCAACGCTACGAAAACTGAAATTGATGCCATTCTGTTGACAATCCCGAATATGCCGGAGGCGAGCACACCCGTCGGTATGGGTGAAGATGACAACATCGAAATTAAAACATGGGGTGAATTGCCGAGTTTCGATTTTGAATTAAAACCGCATTGGGAAATCGCTGAACAGTTGGACATTGTTGACTTTCAACGCGGTGCTAAGGTCGCAGGGAGCAACTTTGTGCTTTTTAAAGGGGTAGGGGCGCGGTTGGAGCGTGCGTTGATTCAGTTTATGCTTGATTTACACACGACGCAGCACGGCTACACCGAAATCTCACCGCCATTCCTTGCCAACCGGCCGACAATGACAGGGACAGGGCAAATCCCTAAACTTGAGTCTGATATGTATCGGTGTGACAGGGATGAAGAAAACCCCGATAGCGATCTGTTTCTCATTCCGACTGCCGAGGTTCCCGTGACGAATATGTTCTCAGGTGAAATACTTGCTGGTGATGAACTGCCTATCTACTACACCGCCTACACCCCTTGTTTCCGACGCGAGGCGGGTGCTTATGGTAAGGACACACGCGGTTTACAACGTATCCACCAATTTGATAAGGTGGAGATGGTGAAGTTTACCACCCCTGAAGCCTCTTATGCTGAACACGAAACGCTATTGGCGAACGCTGAGAGTGTTCTACAGGCACTCGGTTTGCCTTACCGTGTCGTGCAACATTGCACAGTGGAACTCTCTTTTGCCGCGGCGAAATGCTACGATATTGAGGTGTGGGCACCCGCACGGCAGCGATTCTTAGAGGTCTCCTCCTGTAGCAACTTTGAGGATTTTCAGGCACGTCGCGCGAGTATTCGCTTCCGCCGTGAAGCCGGGGCGAGACCGGAGTTCGTTCACACGCTGAACGCATCCGGCACCGCATTGCCACGCGTTGTCATTGCTCTCCTTGAGACATATCAGAATCCCGACGGAACCGTGCGTATACCCGCAGTGCTGCAACCCTACATGGGCGGTCTGAAGCAGATAGGATGCATAAGTTAAGCATCGGATCCCATGCGCGGACGAAGGATTTTCAACGCCTTGAGTAGGACATCCCCTTTTTCGGTTTCTCTCCGCTTGAGTTGTTCCAGATCATCAGCGTTTGTCTTTATCGTAAACCCGGCATCTCTAATCATCTGGCGTGTGCGGGATGCCGTTGAACCTTCCGCATTCAGGTAGCCGTCAATAAACATCGAATTGGCTGGATAGAGTGCCATGACCTCCATACTCCGAAAATGGTGTTCTCTGCCTGCAGCGACCCGTATCTCAGCCCGCGGATTCAGGAATCGGTAGAGACATAACACGCGGAGACAATAATCGGGAGTTAAAGTAGTAGACACATTCCGCTGTGCCGTAACGGATTCCAATAATTGCGTGCCGGATATTGGCAAGAAAAAGTTCACTGGGAGCGAGGCGACCTCAAGGTGCCGGAGTTCTTTCGCCACCCGAATTAAGTCCACCGTCTCTTCACCCATCCCAACGATCACACCTGAACAACAGGCGAGTCCAACCCGCTGCGCGGCTTGCAATGTATCCATCCTATCCTGATAACTATGCGTGCTACATATCTTTGGGTAATGGGCTTCGGAAGTATTCAGATTATGGTTCAGTCTGTCCAATCCCGCTTCTTTCAAGATACCCGCAGCGTCTACATCAATCAATCCGGCAGAGAGGCATACTTCGATCGGGTAGCGCGCTTTGACAGTGCGGATGAGCTTCGCAAGGTGAGAAACTCGTTTGGGTGAGGGGCCGCGTCCACTCATTACAATACAGTAGCGATACGCGCCGGATTCATAAGCACGTTCAGCTTCTGCAAGAATCTCGGCATCAGGTTTTAGGGAATAGGCTTCGATGTCTGTTGTTGCGGAATTCGCCTGCGCGCAATAGTGACAATCCTCTGGGCAGTAGCCGTTCTGGGCGTTGTTGAGGATATGTAGTTGGACCTCGTTCTTAAAGTAGGTTTTGCGAACCTGATAGGCTGCATTTAGGAGCGGGAGTAATTCTATTTCTGATGCGGTTAGAAGTTTCTCACAAGTCGCATCGGAAAGGAGCTCGCCGCTGAGGCTAATCGTTGTTAATTCTTGATAAAATGTTGTTTCCATTTTTTAAATAATTAGGTTTCGATCCGATGCCTTACCTCCGACTAAAAAACGTCCCATGCGATGTCGGTGGCATTAAAGACGGGACCTTCGGTACAAACACGTTGGTATTCAAAGCGATCCGTGTCTATTCGGACAGGACAAACACAGCCGAGACACACCCCCATCGCACACCCCATTCGATTCTCCATAGCAATTTGAGTAGGCACTTGAAAATCTGTCGCTATTTTTGTAACAGCAGCGAGCATCCCATGCGGTCCACACGCATAAATCGTCGGACGGCGCCATTTGGTTTCACGCAGCAAATCCGTGAGAATCTCAGTTACATATCCGTGATGTCCGATGCTCCCATCGTCTGTAGCGATATGCACGGCGATGCCGATAGATTCCAAATCTGACACACTCAAAAGTCGGGCGCGATGCTGGGCACCGACCAATCCAAGCGTTTGTATATCTTTTTCACGTAACGCAACAGCCAGTAACATGAGCGAAGCAATACCGGCACCCCCACCAACAAGTATCGCTGGTTCCGGGTTTGTCGTAAGATTAAACGTATTACCGAGCGGTCCTAAAACCTGTAGGGGGGCACCCCTCGGCATCTCTGACAATTGTTTCGTCCCCTCGCCGATAATCTGATAGAGCATTGTTATCTCGTGCTCTTCCACCGTATAGATCGTGAAGGGACGGCGGAGCAACATTCCTGGACCCTGCGAAATCATGACGTGAATGAACTGCCCTGGACGTGCATGCTGCGCGATCTCAGCACATTCACAACGCAACAAATAATGCGCTTCCGCTACCTCTTCGTTAGAGAGTATAGTCGTCCGAGTATCGTATGTGTTTAGTGAACAGTTACTTGGCATAGCGTATATATTACCACGTCGAGATGGAGATAGCAAGGTTATTATAGCAGGATTTCCAGTTTGTGCATTGGCGAAAAGCATATATATGAAATTTTTTAACTATCTTTTTCAGGGTAGATGTCTCTATAAAAGAGAGTGTGGTATTCTGTTCATAATGCCAAATGGAATAATTTTTACACAAAGAATTCGCTTGCAATTTTTGCGAATTATGTTATGATTAAGGGGGAAGGAGAACAATAGATAGTGAAAAATACATTGAAGTTCCACAGGGATCATCGTTTCAAAATCGTGCAATTTACAGATATTCATTGGGAGAATGGTGAAGAACCTGATCAGCAATCAGCGGACCTGATGGTACGAATCGCGAAAGCTGAATCTCCGGATTTAATTGTACTGACAGGCGATATTTTATCGGGCGGTGGGTGCAACAATGCCGCTGATTCTCTCCGAGAAGTTGTTAAAATCGTAGAAGGATGCGGTGCACCGTGGGCGGCGGTTTTCGGAAATCACGACGATGAAGGGACCGCTGATCGCGACGAATTGATGGCAGTCCTGCAAGAAGGCACATTCTCTCTCGCGGCACCAGGACCCACAGAGATACCCGGTGTCGGAAATTATGTTTTACCCATCCAAGGTTCTGAGGAGAATGTATCCGCAGCCCTCCTCTATTTTATCGATTCCGGCAGCTACTCCCAAACACGTATTGATGGCTATGATTGGATTAAACGGGAACAAATTGCGTGGTACCTGCAAGAATCCGCAAAATTCACTGCTGGCGCGGGACATCCACTTCCGGCACTCGCCTTTTTTCACATTCCAATCCCTGAATATGATGAGGTATGGGACTTTCACACCTGCTACGGGGTGAAATATGAGAACGTTTGCGCGCCTCGACTGAATACTGGGTTCTTCGCTGCGATGCATGAAGCCGGCGATGTCATGGGAACGTTTGTTGGACACGAACATATTAACGATTTCTGGGGGAATTTGCACGGAATTCGCTTGTGCTATGGGCGCGCTTCTGGCTACAATACTTACGGCAGAGACGGATTTCCCCGTGGTGCACGCGTCATAACTTTACAGGAAGGCGAGCGTCAATTTGAAACGTGGCTTCATCTGGATGATGGGACGATCGTCCAAAAACAACCGGAACATACGCCACTTCAGCGAACTTTTACCGAAGATTAACGGACTGCACTGCAACTAATAATCGGGTTAACGAATTCAGGATGGATCTTATAGGAGGAAATTGTGAGGGCAAATTCTCAAATCTCTATTCGACACGAAGGAAAGATTGCAATATTTGACATTACCGGCTATCTCACCGATGCTTCGGAAGCTATGTTGAGTGAGGCTTACGCCAACACTGAAGTTCAGGACGCTGAAAAGGTTTTGCTCAATTTTGAACGCCGGAGTTTCATCACAAGTAGTGGCTTCGGTGAGATCATCAGACTGCTTTGGAAGATGCGAGAGAAAGGACAAATGCTACGCGTCGCCCATCCGTCTACACAGGTCCGAAATATCTTCAATACCATTGGACTGACACAGAGTATAGGGGTCTTTGAATCCGAAGCAGCCGCATTAGAGGACTTCTGATACCTTGTGCGTCGTTTGAGAACAGTGGATGCAGCACACAAATTATCCCTTCACGGGAAAAGTGTGTACATGTTCATATTTAACACGACACCTATCAAACTCCAGAGGCTCCCCGCGAGAAACTGACCGAAGACGAAACCCAAAAATAGCGGCAATGCCCTGCGATAGGCTCGGACCCCACCCCCTGTGAAAAGTAACTGCTTGAAGAGCCATCCCAGAAATATTGAGAACCACATCCAACCGATCGCCCAACCGTTACCGACTGCATAGCCTACGGGATACAGGGGCCACCATAAAAATTGACGTTTCAGAAACGTGAGCGCACCCGTGAACAGGAAACCAGACACGATATGCTGGATAGCCGGTAGATTCGGTGCCCGTGGCGCGACAATCCAACTTTGCAAGCGGTTAAACTCACCAACACCCCAATGTGCAAATCGGTATTCGTAATAGAGTGCCACATGTCCAACAATCGAAATGATTGTTCCCACAATTGATGCCACAATCAGCGCAACAACCAACCGATTCTCGCTCAAACGGAAATGCCTACCGATTTTGAACGCCTCTAACTGATGCGGCATCGGATGGCATCGGTAACCGTACGCAAGCCATGAGAGGAGGGTCGTATTGGTTAAATTTTGCGCGCCCAATGGTCGACTCCCAGCAAACAGCAACATAATCCTGTCGGGATGCACATTGTGCAGTTCATGGGTCGGGGGTCCGAGTTCGGCACGCATACGTGTCATCCCAAGGCATAACACCAAATAGATACTGAAATAGCCGAGCACAACCCACGGTGACAATCCAGCGAAATACCAGAACCCCAACACAAATGCCATACCGATTATCAATCCAAAAACAGCAAGACGGTATAAACCGTCTTTGGATCTAAAGGAAAACACGCCGCCGAGGACTCCCAGAATCTGTCGGCGACTTGTGATGAGTGCGAGGGTCCCAATGCCAAGCCATGCCCCGGCGCGTTGCTCTGTTTGTAAACCGATGGCGGTTGTCCATCCTGTTGCGCTGAAAAAGACCCGCTGCGCACCCCAAAATAGGTAGAAAAACCAAAACGACAACGACAATTCCAACGGCATGAGATACCCAAACCCAATCGCAAATGGATAGACATAGACCGGCAAACGTCCTACTGCGTTCCACGGACGTTCAGAAAAGTAGAGTTGATACTTGATTTTGAGGGAGGGTATCACAGGAAAAAGGTAGTTCAGACCTGCCAGAATCTCCAGACCAAATGCGATGCCGAAACCGAGCCAAAACAACTGATTGCGAAAAAGCGTAGACGTATTACCGAGCAATTCGACAGGTAGAGTCGTCAAAGGATAACTCAACTTCTCGTGGTCAATCCACTGTCTCCTGATGATAATATTAACACACAGCATCATAAACAGGATGACAATCACCAACCCACTCCACGCCACAATGGGCCACATCCACGCATTTAGATAGTGTTCCTGCCAAAACGTATCATCACCTTCAAAATACCCCTGTAGAATCCCGCGATCCGTAATCGTTAGCCATGTGGGCATGAATCGGAAGAAAAGATCTGACCATTCATTTTCTGGGGTTGCGAACCAGCCTGCATTGGCAATCATCGGCACTAACTGCCGAACGATGTCGTGTCCCGCGAGCGCAGTTGCCACGGATACCATCGTATACGTCAATGCCAGTTCACGGGCTGTAGGTGTGAAACCTCTGAAAACCTTTTTGAGGAGCGGGGTGATGAGGGCGAGAAGAAAAAAGGTGAAAAGCACCGTCGGAAAGATAGAAAAATCGGTCAGTTCCCACACCACCCGGTTTTCTGCGGAGATGATCCAATAACAGGTGAGGACGATAAGGATTGAACCGAAGACGAGTGTCCCGAAAAGAAAACGGAGCACTGACGGTTTCTGATTGATCTCAGTTGTAGGGGGTACTCTGTGCCGCATAGTCATAGTATATCATACTTTCTGATGTCAATACAGACGATACGTCCATGTTAAACGCCGTATGCTGGGATTTGCCATTTCCTTTGCTTCGTGTTATAATAAAGAACACTTTAACTTCACACACAAAGGAAAAGCTATGCTACCCCGCGGTTTGGACACTAATGCGCCACTTCCTAACATCAATAAGATACTCGTCATCCGCGTTGACGGGATCGGAGATTTGTTGAACTCGACCCCGGCGATCTCGTTGTTGCGAGAAAACTATCCGTCAGCGGAGATCACAGTATTAGCACGACCCTTTAATGCCCCTGTGCTCATCGGCAACCTCGATGTGGACAGAATTCTCCTCTTTGATCCAGACGGAAAAGATCAAGGGCTATTTGCAAAGTTCCAATTCTACCGAGAGTTACGCCGTGAGAAATATCAACTCGTTGTTGCCATGCAGACAGCAACGTGGTCCCATCTGGTTGCTTTTCTCTCTGGCGCACCATATCGTCTGGGGCGTTATCAGAAACGCTTCAAATCCATCCTCACACACGCGTGGCGCGGTAAATATCCAAAAGGCGAAACCCACGAAGTTGACAGAAATTTAGAACTCGTCCGATTAATCTGTAACGGAGAAGGCGAACGGAAACTCACATTCCGTTTGTTGCCTAATGAGATTGGCATCGCCAAAAAACGGATTGCCGCGTGGGATATCGGAGACGATGCATTTCTCATCGGTATCCATCCTGGTGGGAGTTCCTTAGATAAACGATGGCCCGAAAAGCAGTATGCCGAACTCGCAGACAGACTGGCATACCACTACAATGCTACGATACTCCTTTTACACGGTCCCGGAGAGGCGGCATTGACGCTCAATGTTCAGAAAGCGATGAAGTTCCCCGCTATTACACATGCCCCAGAAACTATTCGCAGGTTGGGGGCACTGCTATCGTGTTGCGATTTGGTCGTCTGCAACGATTCTGGCCCGATGCACCTCGCCGCCGCATTGGATGTACCAACGGTAGCAATCTTCGGTCCGACGGATCATGTGGCGTGGCATCCATTGAGTGAAAACGCCGCTATCGTGCGGCGGGATATGCCGTGCTGGCCCTGTAGCGCACATAAGTGTAAAATCGGATGGGAGTGCACGAAAAAACTGCCTGTTGAACCTGTTTGGGACACAGCCCTGCTGACTATAGAGAGAAAAAAAATATGAAAGTCGTTGTCGTCTGTTGGGGGACAACCGGAGATGTATATCCTGTTTTAGCGTTATCGGAGCGACTACTTGAACGCGGGCACCAAGTGCGTGTCTGCGCGCTCGCGCTTTATAAAGACAAGATACTTGAGATCGGGGCGGAATTCTATGAAATCGGAGTTGCGTTTGATTTGGAAGAGTTTCACGCGGCGATGGATGCCATTATCCCGAAGCGCAACCCGCTTGCCATGCTACAGTTCATTGTAGAGGAAGGGATTGTGCGCCGTGGGGGAAAGTGGTATCAAGATTGTTTGGCAGCGATGAAAGGATGGGATTTAGTCGTTTGTCATTCAGTGGATATTCCTGCCCAAGAGGCGGCGACCGCTAACGGAATTCCCTGGGTCACTGTGACGTATTGTCCTGCCACCATAAAATGTCTCGATTTTGCGCCTTATCCGTTTCCAAATTGGGGACGCGTATTCAATGCAATCGTCTGGAAAGTAGCGCAACTACATCTTAAGTCAAGTGTAGATGGTCTTTTTAATCAATTCATTATCTCCGTTGGTGGACAGCCGCGGACGTCCATGATGTTGGAGGGAATGTATTCCCCCGACCTGAATCTTATTGCCGCATCTCCAGTACTTTGTCCACCGGCTGATTTCCCATCGAACCACAGATTCACGGGTGTATGGCACCTTGCCTCTCCATCCTATACGCCGCCATCTGAGCTTATCGCTTTTTTGGAGGCGGGACCACCGCCGGTTATCATTACGTTCGGGTCTATGGGCGGATCCAATGGACGTGAGACAACAGAACTCCTCATCGACGCTGTCAGAAAGGCGAACCAACGCGCGATTATCCAATCAGGTTGGGGGCAACTCGGCACAAAAGAGACACCATCAGATATTTTCTGCACCGAATATGTGCCGCATCAATGGCTGTTTCCGAAGGGAAGTTGCGTTGTGCACCACGGTGGTGCTGGAACAACAGCATCCGTGTGTCGTGCTAAAGTCCCTTCTGTTGTTGTTGCGCATCATGCAGACCAACCGTATTGGGGAAAACGTCTGTCGGATTTGGGCGTTGCGCCGAGGCACCTACACCGTCGAAACCTGACTGCCAAACGTTTGGCAAAACGGATTCAGCAGGTCTTGGAAACGCCTGCGATGACTGCGCGTGCGCAGGTGTTAGGAGAACAGATAGAAGTGGAAGACGGGTTGACGACAGCCGTTGATCTGATTGAATCCTTTTAACTATTAACTCTGAGCTGCTGCGTCCGTTGTCCTCGCAGTCTTTCAATTGTTAATAATGTTAATAAACCTTTCGTAATCTAAAGTAGATTTCTAATTATTTTAGATCGGTATTGAAAACAGAGATACCACTCAGACGCACATAGTTAAAAAATGCTGAAGAAAATTCTCGTCTTTAGTTTCTCTTTTATCGGTGATGCGGTCCTGTCTACTTCCGTTATCCAACCACTGCGAAAACACTTCCCAGATGCTCACATTACCTTCCTTGTCGGACCGCGAGCGTTTGACCTGCTTGCGACGGATCCCAATATTGATGCAACGCTCATTTATGACAATCAAGGCGAACACGCCGGTTGGAAAGGGAGACTGCGTCTCATCAGAACCTTACGACTTGAGAAATTCGATCTCGTTGTCAACCTACGCGACAGTCTGATGGCGCGATGTATCGGCGCGGAACACTGGGGGATGGCACGCCGTGAAAGCAATCGCCATGCTGTCACTCGATATTTAGAAGTGCTTCAGAGACAAGGCGTTGACACAACCAATGCACATCCACTCGTAGCATTGACGGAAGTGGAGCGGACTGCTGCACATAATTTTCTTGCCGAGGGAGGTCTTAAATCAGAAGGGTTGCTAATCGGGATCCATCCCGGTGGGAACTGGGAATATAAGTTGTGGGACGGAAAGAACTATGCGGAGGTCGCGAGCATTTTAGCAAAGAAGCGCAATGCAACGATTTTACTCTTTGCGGGTCCGAATGAGCGAGCCCTCCAAGCACAGGTCGCGGAAAAGATGGATGTCCCCCCCATGCTCGTCCAAACGGACGATCTTCGACACCTCGCGGCACTCATCTCTGCGTGTGATGTGTATATTGGAAATGACACGGGACCGATGCATATCGCAGCCGCTGTCGGAACACCTGTCGTTGCGCTTTTCGGTTCAACGAGCCATATTCGGAGCGGTCCCTACGGCGCCCCACATACAGTTTTGCAGAGCGGGATAAATCTGGGTTGCAATCCTTGCCATCCGGGGCGGTATCCGGGGGGATGCGGTGCTGGTAGCTGTGAAGTGATTGCGGGGATTACAGTGGAACAGGTATTGGAAGCAGTGGAGAGTTATATTTCCTCAATCTCAATTCCTAATGCCCGTAAATTCTCCTTAAGTTCCTCGTAAGCATCTTGTGAGATTTCACCATCGGAGGCTTTTAGTTCAATTTGCATGTTTTGAAAGTTGGTTTGCAATTGGTTGAAATGCTGTGCCACGTTGCTTACCTTCCCTTGCGGTAATGTAAATCGGATGCCAATTGATTTCCGAGGCAGATTTGCTGCTGATGTCGATCCTGGATCAGGCGGCGGTGTCTCCGGACCACTTTGATTTCCTGCTGGTCTTAAGTCTGGTTGTGGTGGATGGGCAATCAGCCTCGTGCAAAGTGATGCCTGGATGAGAACCTCGTTATCGTTCAAGGTAATAGGTGGAGTTTCTTCCCTGAAAGCACGTGGAATGACTTCAGCGCCCAGTTTATCCCCGATCCCAAATGTGCCTTTTTGGATACCTTCACGGATTGCCATCTCCCAAGTACTGCGAAGCGATCGCGGCTCGTTAGTGGATTGCTGGTTGTATTGGAACGGCTGAGAGGTTGAGACCGCCTTGTTGTCCATTAGATAGTCCCGTAAAATGTCTTCTGACGTAATACTTTCCCGAATGAGGTTAGGTTGTATAATGACTTCGTCGTTGTCCAAAGTAACTTCTAATGGGAGTTCTTTAAAGTAGCGTGGAACGAGTTTGCCGCCTGCTTTCTCTCCAAGTGCAAAGAGTCCATCCTGAACCCCCTGACGGATGCCGTTTATCCATGCCTCGCGGAGCACACGCGTTTCACCCGGGGAACGAAGGCTGGAGTGGAACAACTGTGAGGTTGACACAGTATCATTATCCTTCAGATAGCGGATTGAGATATTTCGAGGTCCAATGCTTGTTAAAATTTCAGACTTCACACGGAGCATCTCATAGACTGTTTCATCAAACGGGGTACTCATACCAGCGGCGGGCAACCCAAGATCTTCCTCACGAAATCCCTCTTTTGTTGGTATCAGAACAATGCGGTAATCCTGACGCACTGCATTCTCTAACGCACTATCAGACTGTTTTAATGCAGTATCAATCTCTTTTTTCTGAGTAGTTGATAAATTTAGGGAATTATCTTTCTTAATTTCCTCGTGAGCGATCACTGATTTAACTTCTGTCTTTAATTGGTTCGCTTCCCCGGCGGATGGAATAATGAAAAATAGGGTGTTGCGATAGATACGCGGTGTTTCACCGCGATTCTCTACGAGGTTTTGGCAAAACGCGTCATCTCGTTTGGATAACACAATGAGTTTTAAGTCGTCGGTATCGCGAATATCCGTTCCATCTTTTGGCGCAATGTAGGTTTTAAGATACCCACTCGATTTGAAACTCTTCCGAAGTTGTGTACTGTTGCGTCCCGCCACAACTTTATCGTCAATATTGTCCATTCGGGTCTGCACAATTCGTCTTAAGTTGGGTTGGGTGTCAAAATAGGAAGTCCCGTTCTCAGTGCGGAGGTAAAAGAGGTGTTCAGTGAGCAGGTGTTTTACTGTATCTACGATAGCCGAGGGATGTTCCAGAACGGCTGCACTCCGTTTGATCTCATCCAATTTTGCTCCCCGTTCCATGCCGCCTGTAAAAGAATAGAGAAAGATAGCAGTCGCGGTGCGCGTGCCTAATGCCAAATGTTGATAAGTGCCTCCCAATTTTGTGTCAACGGCTTTCGCACCGGCAGTGCGTCCTGTGATATCACTGGCGATGATCCCTCGGTAGGGGGCATCAATGTGCTCTAAGAGTTCATCACGGATGTCGCTGTCAGTGAGGTCAAAATCTGCGAGCGTGATGTAGGGTCGGTTTTTACCGCTTACGCGATGGACAACGCGTGAGAGAAACCTAAGCACTCCCCGGGTTCGCTGGAAGTTCGGGAAACTCCCCCACCTCTGATAGAGGACATCAATAACTTCGGGCTGGAACGGATAACTTTCCACGAATTGTTTGCGATATTCGGATTCTTGAATGCCGGGCGGAAGAATACTCTCCTGTCTGGCGTATTTTGCGAATTCCCGAGCCATCCGCTTGACTTCATTGAGGTTAACCTCTCCGAAAAGCCGTTTCCGAATGATACTGGCGATTTCGGCATCTTCAACCGGGGTGACCACGCGTCTCATGCGTGTGAGGAGATCAGTGAAGAGTGAATACTTATCTTCAATCGGTGCGACTTCACTCTCTTGTAGAGTCACAATAAAAGCGATATTATTGTTAGATGCAACTGCTTCTGTTAAGGACAGCATAAATGCCAGAGTCTGTTCTGCTAATGTGCTTTTCTGAATTGGTACCCCCGCGGCACGTTCAAGATAGTTCAGCACTTCGTCCATCAAGATGAGTACCGGTTGTTTCGTATCAGTGAACATCTCGGAGAGACTCTCTGTGCCCGGGGCGACTTGCTTTTTAAAACGTTGGAGACCGCCCGTGAGTTGCTGCTCAATAGATCCCCAAAAGGTATCTCCCTGTCCGGGGTCCATGTCTGATCCGACAATCACTACAGGGAGAGCGTTCCACTCTTTTGCCTTATGGTAGAGCGAAATGAGCGTGTGCGTTTTTCCGCCGCCGAAGGGGGTCTGGAGTTGGACGATTGGATCTTGGTTTTGCCGATTGCGTCCTTTCAAACGACCTTCTACACCATTTAGGAGAGACATCAATCCATTTGTCTCGTGTGTCCTCTCAAAAAACCGCTGGGCGTTTCTGTACTCAAGGGGGCCCTCATTTTTGACGACTCGTCCAAGTCTTGCAGCATAAGTGTCTGCCGTAAACCTGCCTTTCAATATATCGTTGTGCGGTTTCGCGATGGTTTCAAAGGGAGGTAATCTCATGAGTACTCCTTTTCCATTCTTCCATAGCATGGTTTCCTGTTAGGCTGTGCCTATCTCCGATTCTATTCTATATTGGATTTCACTTGCATCAATCTGCGATTAAAAACAATGTTCCCTCTTCAGGCGTTTCTAAAAGATTTTGTACTTCGCGCTGAATAGTATCCCGGTCTGCCAGCCATGCTTCAAGCCATTGGCGTTCTTGGCTATCTGTTGGGAGTGCTGCACTGATTTGCTGTGCGACATTCCATATCAGTTCGTTTATACCGATACGATCTTTTGAAAGCCGTTGGACCATCTCAGCCCGGTTCCCCGAACGCCATAACAGCAACACATGGTGCAGAACATCAATCAGCTCCTCACGCTTAGAGAGGTCAGTCTGTTCCCGTTCTTGCGGACCTAACACGCGCACGTTTGTTTTCTCCTGCTGGATAAAGCTGTCTTCCCCCCACTCTTCTATGAGTTCAATACCGAGGGAGAGCGCGAGTTCGCGCGCATCGTTAAAAATTACCGATTTTTCTCCGTGTTCCCGCCGCCAGCGGAGGTAGAATCGTGTGAGCCGTGTACCAGCTATGCCCGCTTGTTCACCATCGAAATGCTCCAATATTTCCCTGATGTCCCCTATTATCCTATCTGCGCGAATGAGGTTGTCATCGTCATCAATGACTGTTTCGTATTTCCCAAATACCTCAATACCAATACCAATTGCCGCAATAAACAGATCGGCACCAGAGAAACCCCATTCCCATAAGGTAAAGAGTTTCTGTTCAAGATAGATATCTAACTCTTTTTTTACATCCTGATAGATCCCGAACGCTTCCCGCTCTCTTTTGCGCGCTACCATGTAGATAGAGGAGGCAAGGGCTGCGGAGTCCAATGATCGCTGACGAGATTTCATCTCTGTATCAATTGGCCACGCTCCTGTCACCACAAGTCCTGAGTCCAATAGGGCGTTAATCAGAGTTTCCCAACCTTCGGTGGATTTATGGGCATAAACGATGACAGCGATGCCGTTGGGTCTTAGCACGCGATGCATCTCTTTGAAGGCTTTGGAGAGTTCTGTTTCAAAAAACACTTTTCCGCCCTGTTTTCCACCGGCATGGTGACTATACGCCACGATTTCTTCATCTTTGAGAGTTAAATCCGTTTCAAAGAGTTTCGGATAGAGAGTTCCAATACTCCGTCTTAGCCATACGTAAAAAAAATCGGAGAGATAGGCGTAGGGGATGTTGTCGTAATAGGGTGGATCCGTTAGCACAGCATCGAAGGTATTCTCAGGATATGGTAGATCCGTTACCGAGGAGCATTGTATAGTAACAGGTTCGTCGTTCATCTGACACAAGTGAGTCATAGGCTTTAACAAACTCTTTAACCGATTAACCGCTACATCTACAGAATTTGCTTCTCCGTAGTCCCAGACCATTGGCACGGTTTGCATACCAAACATTTCTACAACTGATTCAGTCGTATTTCCCCATCGACAAAGGTTTGCTGATCGCATCGCTATGGAACTAAGCCAGAGCCCAAGATAAGTAGAGACTGCTTGGGCGTAGTCGGGACTGTAGTTTTCTTGGGAAAGCATCTGTGGGTATGCTTCTCTAATTTTCTCGGTAAAGGTGATGAGGGAGAGTTGTTGGCGCTCATTGAAGAGTTCACCCCAAGTATTTAGATTGTAATTACTAATTCTGAAGCCCAATACTTTATTGCTCGGGGTCTCCTCATTTGGTATGGGGCTAACTCCCCATTTAACAGCAAGTTCCTTCTCTTTTTCAGAAAGTTTGTTCTTCGCGGCACTGAACACCTCCTTATCCGCCTCCGTTGCAAGACGATACTGTTTATTTTTATTCTGTTGGTGTTTGGTAACAACAACAAGCAACCTTTCGTCTGCTTCTCCGTCTCGGAAGAGACTGGGTGTCTCCGTATCAGATATTGTATTTTTACAGAGTGGACAAGTAACCTTAGCATCAGTGACTGTACCACTTTGGGGATTAAAATCTTCCGGCATTGATTTGTAACCGTTCCCAACTATATTAAAAGCAATCTGTCCCTTTTCTTCATAAGGAAGGAGGGTAATCTTTTTCTTCCTCTGTATTTTTGTCTTTTTTGCCAACCAAAACTGGCTAATAAGTGGAATTTCGGCACTGCAGGTTAGGTTTTGACACGGAAGGGTACGGGCCCAGATGTAGGCGTAAATCTCGGAGCCGTCGGAGTCTTTCGGATAGAACGGGTGTAACTCCTCGGTCACCTCGGCGAGGATATGTTCGCCCCATTTCTTAACATCATCATAGAGACGTTGCCCATATTTTTGTGGATATTCAAGCGTACATTTCTGAATTAGAATAGCAACAGGGTTGATGTCACAAGAATGAGTTTCACAGCCAAGCCGTTGTGCTTCTAAGGGAATAGAACCGCGTCCACCAAAAGGATCCAGCACTTTAGGAGCCTTACTATTGTGAGATTCCAGAATATCTTCTTTTGCTTGCTGAATCCAGAGAGGTTTGAGGGCATTCTCCCACTTGGCGAGTTCGGCGATGAAATCGTGTTTAGGTGGAGTTAGCGTTCCATCAACGCCTGAATTACTTATCTTTTGTAAAGCAGGGGGGGGATAAATCGCTGTCTACAAGCGCAGCGTAAGCCGTAGCGCGCGAGGGCCCGAGGGGACGGCGTGCCCACCATTTGTGGATTCCAGAGATTTGGTTTTTGCCGCGACCTTGTTTACTGACCTCCTCGACGGGGAAGGCGACTTCAATGATACGTTTGTTTTTACTCATCTATAAATCCATTCATTCACAAAATTGCGGATATGATACCAGATAGCGACTTAATTGTCAAATTTATTGTTTAACAAGGAATTTTTAGGAAAAGGAGCTTAAGTTTATGGGATTAGAGCAGCAGCAAATTTAAATAGATCGTAAAGGAAATTCCCGAAAATCGCTATTATTAAACCCCCCAAGATGTATCTATGTTTGCCTGCATTATCTGCTGAACTTTTGTACTCAACAATGGGAAAAATCCATCTGGCATAGTCAAACAGTATTTTGAGTAAGTGTAACATCAAGAAGAACAGACAAACATAGGCTCCATTTTGAACGAATACAGAAAATTCACCAAATATGCTGTTTATCGGTCCTGATAATTTGTATGCCATCCAAAAAGCGAACGGGAGTCCTATGAGAAGAAGAAACAAATCATAAATGCTATGTCTATGAAAAAAACCGCGACGTGTTCTATTTTTCTCAATAAAATTTGCGATTTCACCATATACACCACTAACCCACGTGGAATCTAATCCAGAAACATTTATGTTGCTGGCGTTTGGTGTAGCTCTGGAGGATAATAGTGATAAATTGAAAAGTTCGGGTTTTGTGAAATCTAATAACAGTTCAAATCGATTTCTGGGGAACCAATTGTACAAATTTCTTAAATCTGATTCACTATTGATGTAAAGTGTTTTAACCTGATCAGGAAAACGAGGAGAGTTAAATACATCTGAGATCGTTCCATAAATCCTTTCATCATCTATTCCTTGTACAGTCACCTTTAGTTCAAAACCAGACTTCAGTGCTGTAATATCTGCACTAAATTGTTCTGGTGTTCGATTGAGTGGACTGTAATGTTTTATTTCCTCATCTGATGCTTTAAATGACCACTCTTGCAATACTTCACAAAGATTTTTCAAATCATCCTTAGAAAAAACACAAGCGGCAATCGGCTGAGACAACTCTCTCGTCAATATCGCTTGGTTCTGTTGTTCCATCTTAATTCCTTATGTATTATCGTGAAAAGGTTGTCTAACCTACCATGGTGAATGGTTTTTGCTGAGGATTTTCCAGATTTTTATAGTAGTTAGCGTTCAAGTTTGAGTTGGTGTCGATCATACTCAACAAGTCTAATTACACCGGGTTCATTGTCGTACACGACACCGATGGAGGCAATTGTCTCTCCGGTTCCTGAGGGATTCTCAAATTCAGCAATATCACGAATTTGCCCAGGAATTCCATCTACGATGATCCTATCGCCCACTTTCCAATTCCTCACGCGATGGAAGGGAATATAACTTACTGCATGAGCCATTGTTTAGGTCTCCTTTTTCAGAATTAGATCTATCAGGTGAATCTTCATCAAGTGATTAAGACAGATAATTTTTATTGGGTCCCGCCGGCACCAATTATCTCCAAATAAATTCCAACAATCATCAATGCTAAAAAAACGAAAAAAAAGATTCCAGGGATAAAGGTCTCAACAACAGACAGTTTCCAATAACTCTTGAAATCTTTTCCTTCACTAGGTAGTGTTTACATTGTGGCTCCGGATCCAGTCATGGCAAGGCTTCCATAGTTCTGCAATATCCATTTGATCTATAGACGTAAATTCTGATAGGCACTGACTTCCGGACGATTTTGATGATGGAATGTAAACACAACGTAAGCAATTCCCATTCGCGTTTAAAAAATGGATAAGCCAGTTTTTCTTCCAATTCGTGCAACGCTTTAAATTTACCAGAATTGAGTTGGCGATAAGAGCGAATGACAATATACCACGCTGCCGCTAAAAGCATACCAAATAGTCCGAAACCTATCATAAGCCATCCGAGTGGTACTCCGTTTTCATGCTGTAGGAAAGCGGAAAAAAGCACTGCTAACCCAGGCAAAACCAGTATATAAAAACGGTTCGCGGTTGCACGACGATTGCTAACATTGTCTGCGAGTTGCGTGTGGAGTTTGTAGATTTCTAACAATTCCTGCTTTTCATCCATGTTTATGCCAACTCCCGAATACCGGAAACAATGCTTTCTGTGTTCCAGCCAACGATTTTATCTGCCGCATTTTTTACTTTAACAGAGGTTTTTTCACTGCCCCACGATTCAATGGCAAGAATGGGTTTAGGATACAAAAATTCGGTTTGTGCCATTTGGATTTCTTTGTCGATCCATTTGCTATAACTTGCGTAAACGCCTGCTAATATCAATACGACACTACAAGGACTTACTTTTTTCTTTATCGCTGCATAAAGGGCTTTGTCGGTACCACTTGTATGTAGAGGATCATCTTTGGGAACAGAATAATCACGGTAGGGAAAGTATGACCTTTTCGTTAACAAATTAATCAATTTTTCGTACGCGTCGCTATAGGTCCAAGAATGACTAATAAAAAGGTTATAGGTTTTCACAATACTGATCTCCAATAGCAGTTTCCATGTTATTCATGTAATTAATGTTAGGTTAACGCCAGTTTGAAAAAAGTCCGAGAAACCAAGACAGAGGTACATTTAAGAAAAAAGACGCTATTTTTACGGAGTTAACCCCCTAAATCCCCCTTATCAGGGGGACTTTAAGAGGGAATGCGTCTGCCTCTCAGTATTTATCAAACTCATGTTAGATTATTATAACATGTTAAATTTAAAGCATCAACTCGATTTTTTCAAAGAGGGTATGTGAAGTTTTTGTCCAAACTCAAGTGTTGGGTTTCACTGGTTTTGCTGTCTATTGAGTGTATTTGAGCGTTCTCGTATTTTCTGTGGGACAGCGTTGATCTTGGGGATCTGTTCAACCCAACCTACGGGAGTTACAGGAAACTAAACTGGTTCGCGACGTTTTGTTATCTCCGAAAGCGGCACCTGATACCTTACCTCTGTAATCTGTCGAACGGCACTTATCTGGCTTGCAGGGTTTTGGATAATATAAGATTCAGGATGTGTTGCAGCGTTGAGGACAACATAGAGAAAATAGTCATTTTTGAGTTGTTTTGCTCTGAACCATTCGTTAGAGGTGAGAACCACGGGGGCACGGTCGGACCGAGCTTTAACCTCAATGCATCGAATTTTACCATCTTGTGTTTTTGATCGCAGATCGAAACCGAGACTCTCTGCTGAGACATCCTCTACAACACAGCCTTGTGCTTCTTCATGGTGGATGGCATGCTGCATGCCAATTTGTTCAATTTCCAACCTATTGTGTATTGGTGTTTCTGTCTCATCGCCCTCCATAGCAGGGCGGATACGAATGGCTCCAGTAAAGACAGGTGGCTTTCTAACAAGTGTAACTTCTCGCTGACAGGATTGCTCTAACTTCTTCATTTCATCCTCATAGCGATCCTTTTGTTCTGTCTTGTTTTGGACCAGCCGTTTGACATCTTCTCCATTGTCGCTTTTAATGGCGAGGTCCAGTAACTCACTATCCAGATTCAAGATGAGCCTCTCTAATGAGGTGATGCCGTATTTCCTTTTGATGTCTACTTGTCTTTTCCGTTCTTCAGTAAGTTCCTTCTTATATTCATCTAAACGCAGGCGTACTTGCCCGCTTATCTTATCTTCAAGTTCCTGTATCTGTATCGGTTCTAATGTTGGGGACGCTTCTTGGAAATCCCAGAGTACTGTCGGATTAATCTGTTCCATGGACTCCGAATCTTGAGGCAGGTAGAAAGCAAAAAGTTGTTTCCCTGCAGTTGTATCTGTTCCATCTCGGATTTCACCTTCATAGAAAGCGATAATGCCGTTGAATCTGCCATCTGGATCTGAGAAACAGGCACCTGTTTTTAAATCCTCGGTGTATTCCTTTTCTACATAGTGGAGAACCGCCTCAAAGAGCGAGTGACCGAAAGAGATGAATTCAACCGTTGAATCCGTGGCTGTATGGGCTTTATCAAATGTTACTTTCGGATAGTTTTTGCGTGTTAACGATGGGTACATCTGCTTGAATTGGGTATCCTGACTAATTCTTGTTATTTGAATTGGGATGCGATCAATTCTGAAAAACTCATCTTTGCGCGAGCGAAGTGTGCTATTGAGGGTTTCAAAGGTTTTCCGAAAGAACTCGCGTGTATACTCCGGGATAAGCCCATGCTCACGCAGTCGTTGCTGGAGTTCGCTCACCTGAGGCAGATTGATATAAGGTGAGACAAGTGTATCTTCGTTGAAATTTTTAAAAAAATCTAACTGCTCCGAACCAAGGGCGGTGTCAATTTCCTGAAGAAGTTGAGTATGGTCACGTGTGTTTGCTGCGGCTCCAAGCATAAGTTGTGCCAGATTTCGTTGGGGAAAAAGTTCTCCAATAACATCATAGACGCGATCAGTTCCGAGTTCGCTCCGAATGGTATCAAGTTTGTCAAAGAGACGGGTGAAGACAGCCCCTTCCCGCGTATCGGAAGCTACAAGGTTGATAACGTGAACCTCTTTTTTTTGACCATAGCGATGAATCCGTCCCATCCGCTGTTCAAGACGATTCGGATTCCACGGTAGGTCGTAATTAATCATCAAATGGCAGAATTGGAGGTTTATACCTTCACCTGCGGCTTCCGTTGCAATAAGGATCTGTGTTTCATTCTCGAAGGTGTGTTGGACCTCCACCCGTTTTTCATGCGGCATCTTTCCATGAATAGTCGATACGAAAAATCCCCATTCTTTTACTTTCTGCTCCAAGTAATCTAACGTATCAAAGTATTCAGTAAAGATAAGAATCTTTTGATTTGGATATCGTGCGTTTAATTCATCAAGTGCTTTGTTGAGTTCTTGTAATTTAATTTCACTTTCACTTTCAATAATACGTTCTGCTTTCCGCTCAAGGTGTTTAAGGGTCTCAATTTCATTTTTTAACTCATCTCTATTTTCGGCAACAGAGAGGACCTCCCACTGTTCTTCGCGCTCCCAACGTTCGGTTTCACCGAGATCTTCTACTTCATCACGCTGCTGCTCAGTGGGAATAGTGTCCGTGTGGAGTGTGGCATTCTGCAGCAATTCTTTAAGACGTTGTTGTCGGCGTTTGAGGGAAACGGACAGAGCGTAGGTGCTGGATGCAAGTCGCCGCTGCAAGATGACAAGTGCGAATGCGATATTGTGTCGCTTCTGTGAATTTTCGGAAAACCTGTTATATTGCTCACGAATGTACTCGGAAAGCTCGTTATAGAGCTCCATTTCACTTTCGGATTCCGCACCGAGACGAAATGGCTTTGTCTGAACGTGGCGTGGTAGGAATAGTTTTTTCCCATCAAAATCTTTGAGGTCTTCCTTCACACGTCGGATGAAAAGTGGATTGTCGTTTTTCTTAATCGATTCCTGGATTTGGATCGGGTCTGCAAAAAAACCGGGTTCAAGGAGGTCAAGGAAGAGTCGGAAGTTCTCAGAGTCTCCTCTATGCGGTGTTGCTGTAAGAAAAAGAAGATGTGTCGTGCAGTTAGAGAGGCATTCACCTAACTGATACCTTTTGGTTTTTTCAACTTTATCTCCATATTGGTAGGCCGCCATTTTATGTGCTTCATCAACAATAACCAGGTCGAAATGGGTATTAGCGATTGCTCCGCGGATTTCATCCTGTCGGGCAAAATCTATAGAGGTGATTAGTTGTTGTTCTCGACTCCAGACGTTTTCGTATGGATGGGTGTTGACGAGGGCACGTGTGACATGTATGAAATTCTCCTCAAATCGTATGTTCATCTCCTCGGTCCATTGTGTGATTAGGTGTCCAGGGGCAACAATCAGTATACGTTTGACCTGGTTTCGGAGTTTGAGTTCCTTCGCTATGAGGCCTGCCATAATTGTTTTACCAGCCCCGGGATCATCAGCAATGAGGAAACGGATACGCGTCTGCTTAAGAACCTGCCACACGGCTTCAATTTGATGCGGCAGTGGATCTACTTTGGAGATACTAATAGCGAAGGTAGGATTGTAAAGGGCTGCATATCGGTACCGTTTCGCTTCAAGACTGAGAAAAGCATGGCGCGCATTGCCGGTAAAATTCACTTCTGACCGAGCAATCTGTAATTCACCCGCCTCTATTGCCGTGATCTCCTCGTTGATAGGTGCTTGCGAATTTGCAAGGGTGCCGACAATATGGAAACCGCCATCAGGAAGTGGATGGTAAGCCAAAACTTGAACAGGCTCGGACCATAGAGGACCTTCAACTATTGTGCCGTAAGTGATATTAGATGTCATGTCTTTTTCCATTGCAGACGCAGGCTGTTTAGCACAACAGATACACTGCTAAACGCCATCGCGAACGCTGCAAGCATCGGGTGTAACTCCCGAAACATCATCGGCACAAAAGAGAGTGGATACAGTGCACCCGCTGCAACAGGAATGAGAAGCACATTGTAGAAGAACGCCCAGAACAGGTTCTGTTTAATGGTGCGCATCGTCACACGGCTGAGCCGAATCGCATCGGGGAGTCCACGCAAATCGCTGTGCATGAGCGTCACGTCTGCTGTCTCCCTGGCAATATCGGTGCCGGTGCCGAGGGAGATACCGATATCGGCTTGTGCCAATGCGGGGGTATCGTTGATACCGTCACCTACCATCGCGACGAGTCCACCATTTTCCGCCTGTAACTGCTTAACGGCGGCTGCTTTATCTTCGGGTTTGAGTTCTGCCATGACATCGCCAATCCGCGCCGCCTTGGCGATCACATCAGCCGTAACGCGGTTGTCCCCAGTCATCATTACCACAGTACATCCAAGTTCGTAGAGTTCCGAGACTGCAGCGTGCGCTTCCGATTTCAAGGTGTCCGCCACCGCCAGAAGTCCAGCAACCTGCTCATCAATGGCGACCCATAGGACGGTTTTCGCCTCGGTCTGCAGACGCGCTGCGTCTTCTTCAAATCTCCTTGTCGAAATGCTGTGCTGTTGAATTAAGGATAAATTGCCGATGATGACGCTGTTTTCACCGACCCGTGCGGTGATACCGTGCCCAGTGACGGCTTCAAACTGGCTCGGTGTAGTGATATCCAGTCCACGTTCCTTAGCTGCTTGGACAACTGCCCTTCCGATGGGATGTTCGCTGCCACGCTCCGCGGCGGCACATAGTTGTAGGAGTTCTGATGCGTCTGTATCCGTGAGAATATCGGTAAGCCTGAGTTTCCCTTCTGTCAAGGTGCCTGTTTTGTCGAGGACAATTGTGGTTAAGTCTCCCGCGCGTTCGAGTGCTTCGCCGTTTCGGAAGAGGATGCCGCGCTGTGCGCCGATACCCGTCCCCATCATAACGGCGGTTGGGGTGGCGAGTCCCAACGCACATGGGCAGGCTGTGACAAGGATCGCAACTAAACGGAGCATTGCTGGGGTGAAGCCTTCTCCGAGGAGGAACCACCACACAAGAAACGTCACAATGGCGACCCCAGAGACAATAGGCACAAACACGTTTGTGACCGCATCGGCGGCGCGTTGGATGGGTGGTTTACTCTGTTGGGTTGTTTGGACCAATTGGACAAGACGCGCAAGTGCCGTTTCTGCGCCGATATGCGTGGCTTCCATTGTAAGCATTCCGCTCTGATTCATCGTTGCTGCGGTCACAGGGTCGCCGGGTCCCTTATCCACGGGCAGGCTTTCTCCGGTGAAGACGCTTTCATCAATGGCACTTTTGCCGCTCCGCACCACACCATCAACAGGAATACTTTCGCCGGGACGTACGAGAAGGACATCGCCTATGCCGACCTGTTCAATAGGGATGTGTTGTTCTTCGCCGTTTTTTAGGCGACACGCGATTTGGGGGGACAGTTGAGGGAGCTTTTTGAGGGCTGCGTTTATCTTACCTTTGGCGCGGGCTTCGATCAGTTTCCCTAACTTAATCAACGTAATGATAACCGCGGCTGTCTCAAAATAGACGTGGGTTCCAAAGCGTGTCCCTGCGTCCATCCCCAATGCAATCGTTACAACGAGGCTATAGAGGAACGCTACGGATGAACCCATAGCGACGAGGACATCCATATTGGCGGATCCGTGGCGCAAGGCTTTAAAACCACCGATGTAATAGTCCCAAGCAACGTAACCCTGCACCGGTAATGCTAAGCCAAACATGAACCAGTTAACCCAGCCTGCTGATGCCCACGCACCTAACAGATTCATATCTCTACCCATACTGAGGAGAAAGAGTGGAAGCGTGAAGATGATCCCGACAGTGAATTGCCTCTTTTGCCGTTGGAATTCCGCAGCGCGGGCAGTGTCTTCTTCACCTTCATCGACAACGTCAAAACCGAGATCTCGGATCTTATCGACGATGGTTTCCTCGCTGAGCGTGGACGCATCAAAGGTAACCGCCGCATATTCAGTGGCGAGGCTAACTTCTGCGGCAAGGACACCATCCATCTTTTTCAGATGTCGTGTGATGGTGCTTGTACAGTTTTCGCAGTGCATCCCAGTGATGGGTAGATTAATCTGATGTTCCATTTTTTTCAATTAGCTGCTGCTTAATCGAACTGGCGTTTCTTTATCAATTTTAGCACATCGCGGGCAAGAGATGCAAGGAAGGGATATAATAAGCAAAAGTCTCTCAGTTAGCCTAAGTGGACAGGTAGCCCCGTTTCAAGGGATTCGTTGGCAGCGATAGATAAAATAGCGGTTTTGGCGGCATCGGGATAAGGGGATCGGATTGCGCTGCCATCGCCTGTGCGGACTGCTTGAATAAAAGTGCTGTCCATATCAATTGTGCAATTGTTTTGTGGATTCCACGTGGTTGTCTCATCAGCAGTAGAGAGCACCAACGCGCTACGGAGATGGTATTCGAGCGAACCGTCCTCACAGAAGATGTCTAAACCGGAACGCCGCATCCCGTTCGTTGTAAAGCAGGCGGAAAACATAACACCGAAGACACCACTCTCGAAGTGTAATGAGACAGCGGAGGCTTCCTCAATATCGTAATCGGTATTCGGGATCATATCGTTGCGTGCGACAGCATAGACGGTTTTGACTTCACCGAAGAGGTATCTCGCCATATCAAATTCGTGTGTCGTCTGTTCCATGAGCTGCCCCCCGGATTTCGCCTTCTCGCGCCACCATCCACCAGGCATACCACCCATCCAATATCCCATGAAAAATCCGACGCGTCGAGAAGCGAGAAGTTCTTGTGCCTTATCGATAATATCAAGATACCGTTCCTGATACCCGGTCGCGGTGATGATCCCTTTTTCTTCGACTTCAGCTGCGATCTCTTTCGCTTCACTGGTGTCCATGTGCACTGGCTTCTCTACAAACATCGGCAGTCCAGCAGCAATGACAGCACGCTCAGGGGCACCATGGGCAAACGGCGGAATTGAAACATAAACGGCATCCAATTCCTCGCTCGCGAGCATTTGATTATAGTCTGCGTAGGCTTTACCACCGTATTGGGCAACAGCCTGCTCCGCTTTCTCAATGACAATATCACAGAAGGCGACGAATTTTGTGCCGCCAATTTCGGTTAATTCACGTAGGTGACGGTTCATGTTGCCACCCGTGCCGATAAAACCTAACCTAACGTCTGACATTTTTTTAAGTTTCCTTGCGGTTCGATGAAGTCGTTCGGGACTTTGATGTTTCCTTACGTAACGCCGCCTTCCATTTCATTACAGGCTACGTTTCGGATGCTATGAAATGTTGAGAAACGAACGGTTTATTAGAAAATATTGGGCAGGCACAAGACCTGCCCCTACAGTTTGTGATGTGTGTTTAACTGATAGCCGATAGGCATTAAAAAACGGAATTCTGTGCTGGCGTGAGCATGAGCGATGGCAGAACACCTATGAGTAATACGCCAATCGCTGCGAGGATTAACCCAACAACAAGTGTGCTTGGGTATGCGGTAAAGCTCAGTTCCTCTTCGGGTTCACGCATATACATCGTGACAACAACACGGAGATAGTAGAACGCCGATATCGCTGTATTGATGGCACCCACGATAACAAGCCAGATATGCCCTGCCTGAACTGCGGATTTGAAGACATAGAATTTTCCGACGAACCCGGCAGTCGGTGGAAAACCGGCGAGTGATAAAAGCATAATCGTCATAAACATAGCAAGTAACGGTTTTCGGAGACCGAGTCCGGCGTAATCGGAAATCATGAGACTCTCGCCGTCCTCTGTTTTCGCCAAGATGACCGCACCGAACGCACCGATGTTCATGACACAATAAACGAGTAGATAAAGCATCGCACTCGAAATTCCGTCGTTATTTGCAGCCGCCAAACCGATGAGCACGTAACCCGCATGGGCAATACTTGAATAAGCGAGCATCCGCTTGATGCTCGTCTGCGCAATGGCAATGACATTTCCGACAGTCATCGTTAACATCGCCAATACAATCACAACGCTACTCCACTCGACTTGCAGGCTTGGTAGGGCTTCCATGAAAATTCTGAGGAAGGCTGCGAACCCTGCCGCCTTTGGTCCGGCAGAGATAAACGCGGCTATCGTTGTGGGCGCGCCTTCGTAAACATCGGGTGCCCATTGGTGGAACGGAACAATAGCGACCTTAAACCCAAATCCAACGATCAGAAGGAACATGCCTGCTAACAACAGTGGCGATTTATTCGGGGCAGTAATTGCCTCAGCGATCGCGGGGACATTCGTCGTTCCTGCCCCCCCGTAAATCAGAGCGATCCCGTAAAGGAAAAATGCACTGGCAAACGCGCCGAGCAACAGGTATTTCATGCCCGCTTCGCTTGACGCAGGATTATCTCGAAAGTAGCCTGCCAACACATACAACGATAACGACATCAGTTCCAATCCGAGGAAGACAATAATCAACTCATTGCCCGCAGCCATCAACATCATACCGAGGGTCGCCAGCAGAATCAGTAGGTAGTAAGGTCCCTGTTTTCTGTCATCCCTGCTCAAATAACTCATCGAAATCAAAGCGACCAAAATCGTCGAAACAAGGAAAATGATGTTGAAGAAGAGGGAGAAATTATCCACCTTAAACATGTCGTTGAACTGGGTGCCCACAGTGCCTGCTTGGTGCATCTGGATAGAGACCCATAGTGCAATTCCAGCGCCAACGATCGTCATCCAGCCGAGAATCGCTTTTGAAATAGAGTCGAACAGGTCAAAAACGAGGACGATGAGCAGTGTTAAAGTGATAATCAGCTCCGGCATCAGTAATTGCCAGTTAATCTCTATTGGCATTCGAAATCTCCTTTTTAATTTTACCTTGCGGAAGAACGACGCTGTTAGAAATTTGACGGTTTTTTCCCAACATCCGCCTGCGCCGTTGTTGCAGGCTACGGTTTATGATGTCTCCAAACATCTGCGCGTAATCGAATGGAGTGCAGCACAAAAAACCGATAACTGATAACCACTACAGGAACACAAACGTTACAATCACAAAGAGCGGGACTAAAATTACTACCGACCAGAGCATATATCCGAAGAAACTCGGCATACGGATACCGCTTTGTTCCGCGATTGCCTTCACCATGAAATTCGGAGCATTACCGATATAGGTATTTGCCCCCATAAACACCGCTCCAACAGATATAGCTGTTAGCAATTTGACGAACTCTAAGTGTTCGGGACCTGTCAATTGTCCAGACAAAATTTCCGGTATCATGGCTTCAGTGAGATGCAATTTCCCGAGTGCTGTGTTGAAAAAGGTCAAATAAGTCGGGGCATTATCTAAGAAACTCGACAGAATTCCAGTTATCCAGAAATAGTGCATCGGTTCTTTTATTGCCCCAATTAACCCACGTAACTCGCCGTTTTCACCCGCCTTTAGAATCGCTAACGCCGGAATAATGGTCATAAAGATACCGGCGAATACTTTGGCGACCTCTTCAATCGGCTCCCACGAAAACTCATTCGCCTGACGCAACTTACCACTGAAGGGTGTGAACCTGAGAGATAACAGACCCATGACGACAATCAATACATCGCGGGTAATATTCTGCCAGTATACATGGACACCAAAGATATTGACTTCTCCCCACTTGAAACTACCACTCATTAAGACAGCAGCGACGATGCCGAGGAGGAAGACGAGATTGAAAAGTCCATCTACACGGATTGGTTCGTTGGTACCATCATCTGGCACGACACCGCCTTCCCGTTTAAACATGAATGTGTCTAACACAAAGAAAAGCACAATTAAGATCACACTGATAAACAGCATGTGCGGAAAGAGAGCCGTCGTTGTCCAGAAGAAAGGGACGTTGTGCAAGAATCCCAAAAACAGCGGCGGGTCGCCCAAGGGTGTTAAAGAACCTCCGATGTTACTTACGAGAAAGATAAAGAAGATGACCAGATGGACCTTGCTTTGCCGATACGCGTTTGCTCGAATGAGGGGACGGATGAGAAGCATCGACGCGCCTGTTGTGCCGACCCATGAGGCGATAGCAGTGCCGATAAGGAGTAAGAACGTGTTAACCAAGGGCGTGCCACGTAATGTCCCACGCACGAGAATTCCACCCGCGACCGTGAACAATCCCCATAACAGAATAATAAACGGGATATAGTCTATCAGGTAGATATGCAGAATGTCGTAAAACGCTTCTCCTTGAAACGCTATGAGATACGGAATAGCGAAGGCTAACGCCCAAACCAATGACATTTTGCCGCCGTGGTGGACCAGGAAATGAGAATCCAACACGAGTGGAAAAATCGCAATAGAGAGGAGTATACCAACAAACGGGATAATACTCCAGATAGGCAATTTTGCACCGTCTACGCCATGCCCGTGGTGTGCATCACCGCCATGTGCGTCGTCTGCTCCGAAGGAACCCCCCACTGAAACTAACAGCGCAATCCCTAAAATTACACAAAAAATAAGACCGGATGTGAGTTTAAACTTCATTTATGATCGAGAGTCGCGATTCGGAGATCGCTCCTACTGCTCTGCCTCCTTTTCAATCTTTTCACGTTGGACGCGCTGTGTTCCGTGTAGAGCGAGTTCAGTGTCTTGTTGTATCCGTTCTCCCGCGCGTCCGATAGCAGGTTCAGTTTGCACCTGCGTCACGACAAGGCCTACGGATTTCTCCATCTTATTCAAGAAAGGTTTCGGATAAACGCCGATCCAGACGATGAACAGCAATATGGGGAGCATCACAACGATTTCACGTGCGTTCAGGTCAGGTAAGGCTTCATTTGTCTTATCCAGTGTCCCAAACATCACGCGTTGGAACATCCATAGCATATACACGGCTGCGAGAATTACACCCCCAGTTGCCAGAACTACATATATTTTTGAGAAGGCTCCCTGAACAAAACTACCGAGCAGTATCATATATTCGCCAACGAATCCATTCAAACCCGGTAGCCCAATTGAGGATAGCGTCACCACCATAAAAATTGTAGCAAAGATAGGCATACGCTTCGCCAAGCCTCCGAAATCCACAATCATCCTGCTGTGTCGTCGTTCATAAATCATTCCGACCAAAAGGAACAACGCGCCCGTGCTCAAGCCGTGATTAATCATCTGTAAGACGCTGCCTTGAATACCGGCGGGATTTTTAGAAAACAACCCCAACACCACAAATCCAAGGTGGCTTACACTGGAATATGCGACCAGTTTTTTCAGATCGGGTTGGACCATCGCCACCAATGCCCCGTAAATAATGCCTATGACAGCGAGCGGGACGATCAATGGCGTGAATTCAGCCGCTGCATCAGGAAAGAGGGGTAGGCAAAATCGGATGATGCCATAGGTTCCCATCTTCAGCAGCACCCCGGCAAGGATTACACTTCCCGCCGTGGGGGCTTCAACGTGGGCATCTGGTAGCCACGTATGGAAGGGAAAAAGCGGAACCTTAATGGCAAATGCAATGAAAAATGCCAAGAACAATAGATGTGAATGTTCAAACGGACCGCTGAGCGTCGTGAGGTCGAAACTGTTGTTGTTTTGGAAATAGAGTGCCAAGATACCAACCAACATGAGGGCACTGCCTGCCATTGTGTAAAGCACAAACTTCACAGTGGCATAAATTCGGCGTTCTCCCCCCCAAATACCGATGAGGAAGTACATCGGAATCAACATCGACTCCCAAAATACGAAAAAGAGGAACAGGTCCAAGGCACAGAAGACACCCAACATCCCGGTCTCAAGAGCAAGGAGCGACATCATAAAACCGCTGAGCCCTTTCTCAATCGAGTTCCATGCGGCAAGGATACATAGCGGTGTCAGGAAAGTTGTAAGCAACACTAACCATAGCGATATACCATCGATGCCGATGTGGTAGCTTGTCCCTAAACCGGGGATCCACGCCTGCTGTGTGACGTTTTGGAACGTTGCAGTCGTTGTGTCGAACCCGGTATAAAGCCCCAACGAGACAATAAACGTCAGGAGTCCAATGACAAGTGCAGTGCCTTTGACAGCAGATGCCCCGAGTCCTCTGAGCAACGCGATCGCTATCACGCCGAGTAATGGTAAAAAGATGACTGTTGAGAGTAGCAAAAAAATCTCCTTTTTAATGGTTATCGGCTAAAAGAATAAATCATCGCCTAAAGAAATTTTTCCAGAACTACGCCGAAGGAAAAAACCAAAAAAGTTTTCCCAAATTGCGCTGCAGACACTGCCCGCCCCTGGGGTCCCTAAAAGGAAACCGCGTAGGGGTGACAGGTCTATACAAAAAACAGATAGTATGCAAGGAATAACACTATGCCGAGAACCATTGATACAATGTAGGCTTGGACAATTCCTGTCTGGAAGCGGCGCAACGTTCCGCCAATAAATCGGATAATAGAGCCTACACCGTTGACGATTCCATCAATAATGCCGTTATCTACAATCCGCCAGAGTAGGTAATGAGAACCGTTTTTAATCGGTTGCACAATGAGTGCGTTGTATACCTCATCAACATAGTACTTGTTCGCAAGAAGTTTGTGTAGGGCATTTGTCGGTTCATCGGATGGGGTCCTGTCGCGATAACGCGACCATGCAAACGCAATGCCTGCCAAACCGACTACAGATGAAATCACCATGAACAAGATCATATTACCCGATGCGTCATGGTGTGCCTCTGGAAATACACTCTTTGTGAAGTGGTGGAGCCAACTGTCATGTCCACCCCAGCCTAAAAGTAAGCCGATTAAGGCAGAAGGAATCGCCAGGATTGCCAGGGGTACCCACATGACAGGTGGCGATTCGTGAAGATGCGAAGCAACTTCAGGTTCAACACGAGATTCACCATAAAACGTCACAAAGATTAGTCGGAACATATAAAATGCTGTCAAAAATGCCGTGATTAAACCGATGACGTAAATAATAGGCGAACTTCCCCATGCACTGTGCAAGATTTCATCTTTGCTCCAGAAACCGCTTAGAAATGGAAACCCCGCAATAGCAAGCGCCCCCACTAAAAAGGTCCAGTGCGTTATCGGCATCTTTGCTTTTAAGCCGCCCATCTTCCGCATATCCAATTCATTCGCCATCGCGTGCATTACACTGCCAGCGGTAAGGAACATCAATCCTTTAAAGAAAGCATGCGTTACTAAATGGAAGATGCCAGAAGCGTAGGCTCCAACACCGACACCCAAGAACATATAGCCGAGTTGGCTTACAGTGGAATAGGCGAGGATACGTTTTATGTCGTTCTGGGTAAGTGCTATTGTTGCGGCGAAGAAGGCAGTCAAAACCCCAATCCACGCGACCACTTCGCCGGTATGTGCTATATTATAAAGCACAGCCGATCGAGCTATCATATATACACCCGCTGTCACCATTGTAGCGGCGTGAATCAATGCACTGACAGGTGTGGGACCTTCCATTGCGTCTGGAAGCCATACATAGAGCGGAATCTGCGCCGATTTACCTATCGCGCCAACGAAGAGTAGCAACGTCGCAATTACGAGGGTACTGGCACCAAAGACTTTCTGAAAGTTATCTGCCTCAGCGGCATCGAATATCGACGCGAAATCGAGGGTTCCGAACGCAGCAAACAGAGTAAACATACCCAGCAAGAATCCGAAGTCGCCGATCCGGTTCACGATGAAAGCCTTTTTTCCAGCATCCGTTGCCGTTTGCTTCTCATACCAGAATCCTATGAGGAGATATGAGCAGAGTCCAACGCCTTCCCATCCGACGAACATCATCAGATAGTTGTTTCCGAGAACCAAGATCAGCATTGCAAAGACGAATAGGTTCAGATAGGCAAAATAGCGTGTATATCCTGCATCGCCATGCATGTAGCCAATCGAATAGACGTGGATGAGAAACCCGACACCCGTAATCACTAACAACATCACTGACGTTAGTGCGTCCACGCGGAACCCGATATTGAAAGCGAACGACTCGCCTGTAATCCATTCATACAGGGTTTCATCGAACGGGGCGGCACCGCCGTGCAAACTGGCAAAAGCGATAATCGAACAGACTAAAGAGATAAGCACTGCAAGCGAACCTATCCACCCACTCAGTTGCTCGTTCCCTTTTAGCCCCTTATTTTCTGCAAGTCCTAATAACCCGTTAATCAGAAACCCAACAAGTGGGGCAGCTAACAGGACAACAATTAATTCTATTGTCATTTTTTATCCTTCTATGGGTTCGAGGTATTCAGTAAGAGATTTCTGACGCACATCGGAATCTTCTTGAACGGATAGCCAATTTTGCTTAGCCCTTCAACGAATTAACTTCATCCACATTAATCGTCTGTCGATGTTTGAAGACGCTCACGATAATTGCGAGTCCAATCGCGACCTCAGCAGCGGCGACGGTCATAACAAAGAAAACGAACACCTGTCCCGTTGCCTCACCGAGACTCCGACTGATTGCTACAAAGGCGAGGTTCGCCGCATTCAGCATCAGTTCGATACACATAAAGATGATGATAGCGTTTCTGCGGATGAGGACCCCGATGACTCCCGTTGTAAACAGGAGTGCACTCAAGACGAGATAATACTCTAATGACATTTTTTAATTATGTACTCCTGGACACCGCTCCATTACATTACGCGGTGGTTTCCGGTTAATTCCGACCGGGTCTGGGTTAAAGTAGTTGCCAAGAAATAGTTGTGGCAATCGCAATCGTTTTCTCTTGCTATACGCGAGGGATTGACCGCTGACAACGATTCTTTATTCAATTTTCTTCTTGACTATCGCGTTTGACCAAGACGATAACGCCAATCAATGCCGCCAACAAGATAAGTGAAGTAACCTCAAACGGTAAGAGGTACTTGCTGAACAGGAGCTCACCAATGTCGTAAGTGGTTGTCGTTATCGCTGCAGGTTCTGCTGATGCCACTGCGGTGTCATTCAGGGCATTCACTGCGATGTAGATACCTTCGGCGGCAAAAAGGATGCCTAAAATAATAGCGAATCCCTTCAGTTTCGTTCCAATCGCCCCTTTCGCCGAGAGGGTCCCCAAGTTCAAGAGCATAATCACAAAGAGGAACAGGACCATAATCGCGCCGGCGTAGACGATGACTTGGACAGCCGCGACGAAATGTGCGCCGAGCAGGACGAAAAGTCCCGCTTGTGCGAAGAACGTTACAATGAGCGAAAGCGCGCTATAAATCGGATGTCGAAACGAGATAACAGCAATCGCGCCAATCAGCGAGACCCCTCCAAAGAGAATAAATAGAATCTGTTCTGCATTCATAAGCATGCCTCCTATTCTATTGCGTCGAGAGCGGACGGTGTGAGCCGGTTGTCGCTATCTTGGATTGCCGGCTTAGGTGTCTTCATTACAAGGAGACTTGCGACAATAGATACAACAATAAACGCGGAGACGACATTACCAATACCCACGATGAGGCGAGAGTTGGTCGTTATCCATAAAATGCCGGTTACGACAATTGAAGTCAAGGCGACAGGCAACAGGAATTTCCAACCGAAGTTCATGAGTTGGTCGTAGCGGAACCGCGGGAGCGTCCAACGCACCCAAATAAACACGAACAGGAAAATCGCTGTTTTGACAAAAAAGATACCGAACGAGATCAGTCCGCTCCATACAGGGCCGCCCATATTTTCTAAACCGAAGAAATGCCATCCTCCTAAGAAGAGCGTCACTGTCACGGCAGACCCGACGATCATGTTCATATATTCAGCCATAAAAAACATTGCGAATTTCATGCTACTGTATTCGGTGTGATAGCCTGCGACCAGTTCCTGTTCTGCTTCAGCGAGATCAAAGGGCAATCGGTTGGTTTCTGCGAACATCGCCGTTGTAAACGCCAGAAATGCCGGAAAGTGAATCAGGAAATTCCACTGCCACGGATAGGCACCTTGTTCTACTGCGATTGTCCGAAGACTGAGAGAACTCGTTAGCATCAATATTCCGATAATACCCAATCCGAGTGTTAGTTCGTAACTAATCATCTGTGCAGAAGAGCGTAACCCGCCCAGAAGGGAATACTTGTTATTAGATGCCCACGCCCCGAGCACAACACCATAGACGCCAAGAGACGTTATCGCCAATATATAGAGGATACCGATGTTGATATCTGCAATCTGGAGCGGTATTTCATGCCCAAATACCGTAATAGCACTCCCAAATGGCACGACTGCGACCGCCATAAATGCTGGGACTAACAACATCGCGGGTGCCATCACATACAGCGGCTTATCCACGTGATCTGGGATGAGGTCCTCTTTAAACAGGAACTTAAGCCCATCTGCGATAGGTTGGAGGAGGCCTTGGGGGCCAACCCGGTTGGGTCCCAACCGATCCTGCATCCATCCGCTCACCCGTCGTTCCGCCCAGATCATTATCATCACACCAATAAGCAGCAGATGGACAATGATGAGAATCTTGACGATTGAACTGATGATTAAAACGAGAGGGAAATTTTCCATATTTTAATTTTACCTTGCGGAGGAACAACAGACGTTTCGACTTTAACGTGCGTCCCTCGTATCCGCCTGCGCCGTTGTTGCAGGCTCCGGGTTTTGGTGCTATCCTAAGAAGCAACGGTATTAGACGAAAACCTCTTAACTGATAACCGATAACTGACAACTGACAACTATTCTGCTAACTTAATCCCAGCATCTCCAATTTTTTGATGTGTTGCATCAGCATAACCCGTTACATTCTCAGCGATTTCCAGTGCGATTTCACCAGCAAAGTGATAGTTCATCTCACCGCCCAACTGCTTGGCAAGCTGCTGCGTAATTTCCCAATCCACACGTGCTTCGCCCGGCGGATCAAGCGTCTTACGAATCCGCTGCACCCATCCTGTAGAGTTGGTGAAGGTGCCATCTTTCTCTGCGAAGGTTGTTCCTGGTAGGACGACATCGGCGAACTGGGTTACTTCTGAAGGCAAAACATCTTGCACAATAAGGAAATCGACGCTCTCCAATGCAGCTTTTTCAGCATCTTCAAGGGGACGTTCCGGTGCACCACTCACGAGGTAGACGACTTTGGCACTCGATACCTTTTCCCAAAGCGCATCACCCTCTAAAACGGTGTTGCCATTCGCAGAACCGAGTATCGTTCGTGCCCCTGCCGTGTTTGGATTCTTGTCGGCTTCAATTGTAAATTGTGGGAACTTGTGTTCTTCACCGGGCAGATGCCCAAAGAGTCCCAACTGCGTTGTTTTCAGGACATCATGCGCGAACTGCTGTAAGACGTAGTTGTCTTCATTGGTGCCCTGTGCAGAGCCGATAACAACACTATCTTCGGTTTCTATTTCCGACAATTTTTCTGTAATCGTGGCTAAGGCATCTGCCCAATGTGTTGGCGTGAGAACGTCGTCAACCCGTTTAAGGGGAAGTTGGAGCCGGTCATCGCTGTTGACATAGTGGTAACCGAGGCGACCATCGTCGCACATCCAATGTTGGTTGATGTCTTCGTGGAAGCGCGGCTTGAGTCTGTAAACACCGTCGGCTTTATATTCTACGGTGATATTGCAACCGACGCTACATCCTGAACAGACGCTGTTCGCTTTCTCCAAGAACCATGGACGCGACTTAAACAGGAAGTCTTTGCTAATCAATGCCCCAACAGGACAGATATCAACAACATTCCCTGCCAATTTGTTATCCAGGACCTGCAAGGGAACACCCTCGTGGCTGCGTGGGATATCAATTTCATCGTGGGAGCCGCGGTGAACTAAGCCTAATTCGCCCGTTCCGGAAACCTCGTCAGCAAATCGGATACACCGGGTACAGACAACGCAGCGTGTCGCGTAGAGCAATACATCAGGCCCCAAGTCTTTCTTAGGTGGAACATTTTTGACCTCAAGATAGCGACTCTTATCATATCCATGTCGATGCGAGTAGTCTTGCAAATCACACTCACCAGCCTGATCACAGACGGGGCAATCAAGTGGGTGATGCACAAGCAGAAATTCCAATATGTCCGCGCGTGCCTTTTTGACGCGCTCGCTATCTGTGCGAACAATAAAGTCGTATTTCCCATCAAGTTTCCTATCGGGGGGTGCTGTTCTCAGCACCGTGGTACACCCGGTTGCGAGTTGTCGATCCGGGACAATTGCGCCAGCGGGTGGAAAGAAAACATGCGGTTCAACGAGACACATTCTGCAGTTTGCAGGACGGCTCAACCCTGGGTGATAACAGTAGTGAGGAACTTCAATACCGTGTTGCCTGGCTGCCTCGACTACATTCGTTCCATCTTCAACCTCTATCTCAAGGTCATTCAGTTTAACAAATGCCATTTTTTAATTTTTCCTTATAGGTCAGCGAACTCCTTCGGAATAAACCGCTGTTGATACGCGTAATTTTCCTCCGGTGGGACAGTCGCTTCAGCAACAGGTAGAGTGACAAGTTTCCCTTCTCGGATAGCGGCTTCAAATTCGGGTCGGAACTTGCGCAGATAACTCACGGCGGGCCAGGAAACTGCGATGCCAAAGACACAAATCGTATTCCACGTCATTGTATCCACATTCGCAATGTTATTGGCGACACTTTCCAGCAACTCTAAGTCTTCGTAGATCTCTTCTGTCTCACCGGTATCCCCCCATCTACCATTTTCAGCAACACCGAATTTAGGACGTGTCATCGTGCTTTTTCGCCCATTTCCATCGGCGATACGTTGCACAATATCTCGCACCCACGGGGTTCCCCAGCGGCACGGCGTGCACTGCCCACAAGATTCATGTGCATAGAACTTCATGATATTGAGCAGGCAATCGACGATGTTCCGTGTCTCGTTCATGACAATGATGCCCCCGGAACCGAGCATTGACTTGGCAAGTGTGAGCGAAGTAAAATCCAGTCGCGTGTCCAACTCGTAGTGTGTTAAAATCGGGGCGGAACTCCCACCAGGGATAACTGCTTTCACCTCTTTGCCGCGTAGCCCCCCTGCGACCTCAATAAGTTCTGAACAGGTCAAACCGAGATCGAGTTCATAAACACCGGGTTCGTTAACATCACCACTGATGCAATAAAGTTTCGTGCCTGTGTTGGGGTCGGGTGTCGGCGGATTCGCGCGCGTATCGGCATACGTCGGTCCCATCTGGGTGTACCATTCAACGCCGTTGCCAATGATGAAGGGCAGATTACACAATGTCTCAACATTCTGGACGACGGTTGGTTTTCCAAATACGCCTTCAACAGCAGGGAACGGGGGTTTGTTCCGAGGTTGCCCACGTTTGCCCTCAAGCGATTCAATGAGTCCCGTCTCCTCGCCACAGATATAAGCACCGGCACCTGGGTGTGTATAAATGTCGATGTTGAGACCCGTGCCGCGGATGTCTTTGCCGAGGTATCCCTTCTCGTAAGCTTCCTTGATGGCGGCATCTAACATCTTTTTCCCGAGTGTGAATTCACCGCGAATGTAGACATAAGTCGTCTCGATGCCCATTGCATAGCAGCAAATCAGGATCCCCTCAATCAATAGGTGTGGATTCTTTTCCAAAACGTAGCGATTGCTAAACGTCCCTGGTTCACTTTCGTCGGCATTGCAACAGAGATAACACGGTTTTATGTCTCTCGGAACGAAACTCCATTTCAAGCCTGTCGAAAATCCGGCACCGCCTCTACCCTTCAACCCGGAATCCATCACCATTTTCGCAATATCGTCTGGTTGATATTCCGCGATTGCCTTTTCAAAACGGGTGTAGCCGTCGTATTGCCGAAACACATCGAACGTGTTAATATCAGGCACATCCAGATGCTCGTAGAGAATTCGTCTTTCTTCAACCATTTTTTAATTTATTACTCCTGGGCGTTGCTCCATTATATTACGCAACGGTTTCCAGTAAAGTTAGGAACCTTTCCAAACCTAAAGTAGGCTCTCCAACAGCCCCTGGGGGTCTAAACGTTTTTAATTCCCCTTTTTATAACTACTCTCCCGATAGATTGCCTAAGATTTCATCAATTTTTTCCGGGGTTAAATTCTTATACAAATCGTCATTCACCATGATAACAGGAGCAACATCACATGAGGCAAGACATTCCACTTTCATGAGCGTGAACTTCCGATCACGGGTTGTGCCTTTGGCGAGATTGGTTTCAGCAGCAACATCCGTGTCCAACTTCGTCTTAAGATGGTCCAAAACGCCTTTACAATCTCGCAATGCACAAGGAAGGGTATGACATACCCGAATGACGTATTCTCCTACCGGCTCCTCAAAGAACATCGGATAGAAAGTAACGACATCCTTGACCTTCATCACGGACACCTCGAGCTGCTCGGCGACATACTTCATGACGGCGGGCGTAATATATCCTGCCTGCCTTTGCGCGAGATGAAGGGTCGGAAGCATCGCCGCTTCTTTAACGGGGTACCGCCCTATCAAGGCGTCGAATTCACGTTGGTTTTCTTCATTAAACGCGAAAGGCGTTTCGATTTGAATGAGTTCATCTGACATATTTTTAATTTTCCTTGCGGTTAAAGGATGTGGTTTGTGCTTTGACGCTTTTCGCTCCAGAGCCGCCCTCCACTGCGTTTCGGGCTTGCGATCTTAGGCTCAGAAGAGAGATGTTAGGGGTATCAAAAACCCATCCATTAGACTGCCGCTACGAATGCCTCCTGTACTTTGCGAGGTAGTTGAATAAAAATGAAATAGGATTCCGGATATAAATAGTCTTCCAAAGACGCATCAATAACTCGAAGATACCCCGCACAAGCCGCTTCTGCATCAGGCAGAATTTGGTAGAATTTCCGCTTCTCTATGTCCTCACAGTCTCCATTTTCGATGCAAAGCCCGAATTGGGTTTCTAATAGTTTCTTTTTCATTTAAAAATGTTACGATTGTGTAACATTTAGTGTACAAAAGATATTCAGCAGAAACCCTTGTAACGACAAGGGTTTATCCATGTTTTTTTATCTGATTCTCCGTAGTAAAAAAAATAATTTGGCGAAAAGTGTAACATTCGAGTAACGACGGTTTCCTCTGCTACGGTGCCGCAGGCTAACAGCCTACGCTACATTAGTATTTTCCCCCAAACTGAATACGGTTGCCTTCTCGTGCTTTTCTAATAAACGGCAAAACGCTCTACCGGTTAGCACTTTCAAACAGCTATCTCCATTACTCTGTCATTTTCTGCAATTTCTATAGTGCTAACATCTACGGATAAACATCCTTCAATTGCTTCATAAATGTTTTCAAGTAATTCTTCAAAAGTGTCCCCTTGTGTAGCACAACCGACGATTGATGGCACTACTGCCCAATATCCGCCTTCTTCAGCTTTGTGGATAACAACTTTTAGTTTCATGGAATTTAATGCCACTCCCTTCAAAAATTGCTTTATCTATCTTTGCGAAAACTTCCAAAATCAATAGTTGCCGTAAAACTGAATACGGTTGCCTTCTGGATCGCGGATGTCGAAAATGGCCTGCCCATTTTCGTTCTCAAGTTTTCGTAATCGTTTCCCTTTCGATTTTATGTGCTGATGAATGGCACTGACGCTTTCAACGTGGAACATGAGTTTTTGTCTGCCTTCGTTGGGTTTGCTGGCACTATGGAGACACAACGTGCAATCACCTGCATTAAAACGGAAAAAGCGGTGTTCTGGGAACGGTTGATCTTCGTCAGGTGTCAATCCGATGACATCCCTGTAAAAGGCGATGACAGTTTTCATGTCTTTGACGAAAAGCATAATGCCGCTGAGATTTATTTCATTCTCTTTCATTCCATTCTCTCCATTTTAGCGGTCCAACTCCCCGGCAATAACATTCAGACTTCCCAAGACAGCCACGGTATCCGAAACCATTCCGCCCTCCAACATGTGGGGGAGTACTTGGAAGTGAAAGAAACTCGGTGGACGGATGCGGATGCGATAAGCCGTGCCGCTGCCATCACTGAGAATATAAAATCCGAGTTCGCCGTTCGGGGACTCGGTTGCACAATAATGCTCACCCTTTGGCGTTTCGACACCGTGTCCATCCATGACAACCTTAAAGTGATGGATTAAGCCCTCAATATGCCCATAAGCATCGGACTTATTCGGCATCGTGATCTTATTATTCTCAACGTTGACCGGTCCGTCAGGCATATTCTCCAAGACTTGGGTAACGATACCGCAACTCTGGATCATCTCCTCCATCCGGACCAGGTAGCGATCGTAGGCATCACCATTCGTTCCAACTGGCACATCAAATGTGACCTCATCGTAACTGGAATACGGTTCAGCCTTGCGTATATCATGGGCTACACCGGCGGCTCGAAGGCAGGGACCTGTTAATCCGTAGTTGATGGCATCATCGGCTGAAATGGGTCCGACCCCTTTCGTCCGATCCATCCAGATACGGTTTCGTGTGAGGAGCGTGTGTGTCTCCTTCAACGCCTTCGGGAAGTTATTGATGAATTCGCGTATATCTTCTTCACACCCGGCATAGAGATCGCGAAGCACACCGCCAATACGCGTGTAACTGGTCGTCAACCGTGCGCCAGTCGTCTTTTCAAAGATGCTATACAACTTCTCGCGTTCCCGGAAACTATAGAGGAATACAGAGAACGCCCCCAAGTCTAGGGCAGCGGTTCCCAACCATAAGAGGTGATCTGCGAGTCGTGAGAGCTCCGCCATCAATATACGGATGTATTGACACCGCTTTGGAACCTCAATGTCAAGCAACTGCTCGACGGCAAGCACATAACCGAAATTGTTAGACAACGGCGACAGATAGTTCATCCGGTCGGTTACAACAATGTACTGGTTGTAATCCAAGTGTTCACCGAGTTTCTCAAATCCGGTATGCAGGTAGCCGGCATGTGGTGTCGCCTTCAGAACGGATTCGCCATCAAGTTCTAACACAATGCGAAGGGTGCCATGCGTTGCCGGATGTTGCGGACCGAAGCTGAGAACCATCTTCTCACCTGTGGCGCGTTCCAGCCCACCTTGCATAAGATACTCCTTTTTTGTAGTTATCGGTTACAATAGTTATCGGTTGTCGGTTGTCGATTGTCGGTTAAGAGGGTTTCTTGTAACAATCTTCCCAAGTGTTGGAATATTCCAAGTTTTGGGTGAATTGTTAGCCAACGCCTCTTGTAACTGAACACCGAAAACTGAAAGAATTTTTGAAAAAATCTGAACCGAAAACTACTCCTCTGACAACCGTTTAGACATTCTGTTTATCAAAATTAAAGCGTTCGCGCTCACCACGTCCGCGGAGTGGATAATCCTTACGAAGCGGGTGTCCTTCAAAATCGTCCGGCATCAGGATCCGACGCAGATCGGGGTGTCCCTCAAAATTGATACCGAACATGTCGTAGGTCTCACGCTCCAACCAGTTTGCACCTTTCCACAATGCAGTCACGGATGGAATGCTTAAGTCACTTTCATGGACGGGCACCTTTACTCGGAGGCGACACTGTCCCTGATAGGAATAGAGCTGATAGACCACCATGAACCGCGCGTAGTCAAACTGCATCAACTCGGATTCCATCTGAGAATTGTCAACAGCGGTAACATCAACGAGAAAGGTATAGGCGAGTTCAGCATCCGTTTTCAGATACTCCAAAACGGCGTAAGCCTGTTCTTTACGAACAACAACGACGGCAGTGCCGCGCATTTCGTCCTGTGCCAAAAGAGCATCTGCGTGATGTTCCTCTAATTTTTCAAGGACGAGAGGTTTCGACTGTTCTTCAACTTCTTTCTCTTCATTCATACGACTGCCTCTACTCCCTTAGGTGAAGCACCACTGGTGATTTTCTGCTGCACCTGTATCACGGCATCAATGAGATCTTCGGGGCGTGGCGGGCATCCGGGTATATAAACATCCACGGGGATGAACTGATCAACGCCTTGGATGAGGGTATAGGTGTCAAACACGCCGCCGCAGGAAGCGCATGCCCCCATCGAAATCACCCACTTCGGATCCGGCATTTGGTCATAAATCCGTTTTAGCACCGGCATCATCTTGATGGAAATCCTGCCGGAAACGATGAGCAGATCCGATTGGCGGGGTGAAAAGCGGATCGCTTCAGAACCGAATCGAGAGAGGTCGTATTTGGAAGCCAAGGTCGCCATCATCTCAATGGCACAACACGCTGTTCCGAACGGCATGGGCCACAACGAATTCTTACGTCCCCAGTTGACAACCTTATCTATACTCGTTGTGATGATATTTCCATCCGTCTCTCCGACCCCGCGTCCAACAAAATCTAATCCCATGTTAAGCCTCCTTTCTTCCAAGCATAGATATAGCCGAGAAGAAGAATGCCGATAAACACCAGCATTTCAATTAAAATAAATAAACCACTCGTTTCAGAGAATTTCTTGAAGACCACTGCCCACGGGTAGAGGAACACCACCTCAATATCGAAGATGATAAAGAGCATCGCGACGAGGTCAAACCGGATTGTAAATCGTTGCCTTGCATCGCCAACGGGTTGGACACCAGATTCGTAAACGGAGAGTTTAACGCGGTTCGGGCGTTTGGGTCCAAGAATATGGGTTAGGGCGAGATTAATACCCGCAAAGAGGACTGCGAAGAGTCCCAACAACAAGATTGGAAGATAATCTATTAACATTGTTTCTAATCTACTTGGTTTCCCTCACCGAATTTTCGGGCAGGAAGTTTCCCAAACTTTTAAGTTTGGGAGGAATGCCCGCTCCTATAGTTAAAGTTAAGGCGTGTTAGCAATCTGAAATCAGACCGCTTTGCGTCCGTTGTTAATCGCTTGTTTCCTTCTAAGGTGTATATGGAAAACAAGCCTCTTGCGTTAATACCAGCAAGTCGCGTTAGACCATATTTGACATGTTTTATCAAAGTGTTTTTGATTAATCCTTTGCCTAATACAGTACCCCCCTGCCGTGAACGTTTCCGCCCTTTGGATTCTTGCTGTCTGTGCAATTCTCTGCGTTTTATCCGTATCGGTGATATACAGAAGATACTCGTATTATCGGGGATGCCTTCCCCACCGACAGCGTGATATGCTAAGCACCAACTATCAACGCAATGTGCCTCAAAAGTTTCTGCTAACTTTTTTGAGGACTTCTTGAGTCCAAGCCGATCGCGTATCTCTTTGGTTTTCCACCCTTGAGGTGTTCGCAGTTCCCACCGTTTTTCTATTTTCGTGTAAAACCACTGTTTACCGACTTCCAAAGGGCTAAACGACTGATTCCACTTCTTGGCACGTTGTAGGGTTCGTGCCTTAATATCTTCAACACAAACATGTGTGATAGGATAAAGTTTGGATAACCAATCAAGGATACGCAGTTTCCAATCCCATCTTGCGCGCGTGCCTGCGGGGATACGCTCTCTATTCGCAAGACGATTCGTTCTGTTCTTGCGATTTGGACATTTCCGTGAACGTCTACTCCTCCGCAACTCACGACGCTTTTCTACCTTCTTGCCGACCTTGTTATGGGCATCCGCTTGAACATTCAGATAGGTATGTCCCTCGCTTTTGACGGTAAAACCTTCCTTTTTACTGCCAGGGTCAACACCGACAGCAATCTCTTGGGTATGTTCTTTGGTTTCGTAGTTTAGGCGAATACAAAAGATACCATTAGACCAATAGGGTGTTGCTAACCCTTTCTTGATGAGCACCCCTGCTTTGTTAGGGTGTGTCGGCATTAATCGTTTGCCAGACTTGCTTGTTACAGGAACAAACATGGTTTGTAATCTCCCTTTCGGGTTGTATATTGCCCCTTCCAGATCGCAGTATCCAAGAGGAATCAGACGAGGGGAGTATCCGAAACATAGGTTTGGCTGCCACGCCAAGATACCACGATAGTTTACTGTAGAAAACCGTTTAACTTGTGGAGTGGACGCTTGGCGCGCTTCGCACAAGCCCAAGTCTTTAGACTTGGGTGGTTGACACATCTTAATAATGGCTCGCAAACTTTGCCAAAGTTAAAAGTTAATGCCGATTCAGAAACACAATTTCCTAATATGCTTAATATTTTCTCATATTTCAAAAACATTGTCAAGTTTTTTTTAGAAAAAAAAGCAAGTTGATGTATTTCCCTGAATCTGTTATCATAACTTCATGCCGAGACTCAATCTCAAACCCACTCACAAAGCAATCCGCGACTACTACGCCACGCTACAGCAATACGCACAACACGACATCATACGCGAAAGCGCGGTCAGTTCTCCTTTTGAAACCCTTCTGCACGCCTGCGCAAAGCAGATAAACGCTACGCTTGTCCCACAATATCCAATGCGCGCTCCAAAAGGAAATCGTATCGTTATCGACGGTGCCATCATCGACACATACGGACTCCCGCTCGCCTACTGGGAGGCGAAAGATATAGCGGATAACCTCCGTAAAGCTGCACAGGAGAAACAGGATGTAGGCTATCCGCTGGACAATATCCTCTTCCAAACACCGCAGCGCGCCATCCTGTATCAGAACGCAGTAGAGGTGCTTGATATAGATATCACCGACCCCGCCAACCTGATTGCCGCCCTCCAATATCTATTTGCTTACGTCCCACCCGAGATTGACAATTGGCAGACGACCGTCTCCGATTTCAGAGAACAGGTGCCGGACCTCGCAGGCAAACTCAAAGAACTCATTGAACAACGCCACGAAACCGATTTTGCGTTCAAAAAAGGGTTCACCGACTTTTACGAAATTTGCCAGACCTCCATTAACCCAGATCTCTCACGAGATGCGGTTGAGGAGATGCTCATTCAACACATTCTCACCGAACGTATCTTCCGCACGGTTTTCAATCGGTCGGATTTCGCCCGCCGAAATATCATCGCCCGCGAGATTGAAAATGTCAGTGACACCCTTATGGAGCACGCAGTGAGTCGCGACGCGTTTCTCGCACCGCTCGACCGCTTCTACCTCGCTATCGAGCAGGCTGCCCTGCTCTGCAAAGACTTCTCTCAAAAGCAGCACTTTCTCAACACTTTTTATGAGAAGTTCTTTCAAGGGTTCTCCGAGGACGTAGCCGATACACACGGCATCGTCTACACCCCACAGCCGATCGTCGATTTTATGGTGAAAAGTGTGGCGTATATCCTTGAAACCGAGTTCGGTCGGTCGTTGTCGGACACTGGCGTTCACATCATCGATCCGTTCGTCGGCACAGGCAATTTTATCGTCCGTCTCATGCAGGACATCCAAGGCACGGCGTTGGAGGAGAAATACCGCAACGAGTTGCACTGCAACGAGGTGATGCTCCTGCCTTACTACATCGCTAGTCTGAACATTGAACAGGAGTACTATCAACGGATGGGAACGTATCTGCCGTTTGAGGGGATCGCGCTTGCGGACACGTTCGAGTTGCTTGAGCAGCAGCAAAGAGAACTCTTCACACAGGAAAACACAGAACGCGTGGAGCGACAGAAAGCAGCAGATATGTTTGTCGTCATCGGCAATCCGCCCTATAACATGGGACAGATTAACGAGAACGATAATAACAAAAATCGGACGTATGAGACGATGGATGATCGAGTTGCGGAGACGTATGTAAGAGATTCCGAAGCAACACTGAGGAATAAACTCTACGATCCGTACGTTAAGGCGATTCGGTGGGCATCTGACCGGATTGGTAAAGAAGGGATCGTTGCCTTTGTGACGAATAACGGTTTTCTTGACCGTATGGCGTTTGATGGGATGCGGAAACACCTCGCCGACGATTTCGATGCGATTTATATTCTGGACTTGGGCGGGAACGTCCGTAAGAATCCAAAGTTATCTGGAACAACACACAACGTCTTCGGCATTCAGGTTGGCGTGAGTATTAATTTCTTTATCAAGAAAAGTGCTGAGAAAACAGATTCAAAATCCACCGAAATCTTCTATGCTCGCGTTGATGAATTTTGGCGGAAGGAGGAGAAGTATAACCATCTCAATTCAAAGGAACATTATCAAAACGTTGAATGGCAGCAGATAATACCGGATCACCGCTATACATGGTTCACCGAAGGATTGCACGCTGAGTTTGACACCTTCCTACCCATGGGAAGTAAGAAAACAAAAAATAGAACAGATGGAAAGACTATTTTTAATCTATATTCTCTGGGTGTCGCCACGAATAGAGATATTTTGACTTACTCTTTTGACCTTGAGTTGTTACGAGAACGGGTGCATACATTTATTGAAATATACAACACCGCTGTTGACAAAAAGCGAAGGCATAATCTAAAAACTCCAGTTGAAGATTTCATTGACACAACTGACTCGCGTATCAAATGGACTCGCCAAGTTAAAGCATCACTGAAAAAACTGGAGCCAAGCACCTATGAAGATACCCACTGTCGCACAGCTTTGTATCGTCCCTTTTGTCAGAAATATCTCTACTTCGATAATTTCTGGAATGAGGAACGTTATCAACAGTACCGAATCTTTCCAACACCTGAGACGGAATCTGAAAATCGAGTGATTTGTGTGCCAAGTAAGGGCGGGCGGACCGATTTTTGGTGTTATTTAACAAATGTAATCCCAAATTTGACGATAACTTCTATAGATGGAAATCAATGTTTCCCATTCTACACCTACGATGAGGATGGCACAAACCGCCAAGAAAACATCACTGATTGGGCATTGACCGAATTCCGAAACCACTACGGCGATGATACCATCACCAAGTGGGATATCTTCCACTATATTTACGCTCTCTTGCATCATCCCACCTATCGGGAAACATACGAAATGAACCTCAAGCGCGACCTCCCGCATATCCCAACCCCCCTTGCCCCCCTTGACAGGGGGGTTGCATCGGACTTCTGGGGATTTGCCACTGCGGGGGCGGCGTTAGCAGACCTCCACATCAACTATGAATCCGCGCCGATATACGATCAATTGCGGCAGCATGAAACCCCCGGCGTGCCGGTCGATTGGAACGTGGAGAAAATGAAATTCTCCAAAGATAAGACGCAGTTGATATACAACGATTTCTTGACGCTGGACGGCATCCCTGCAGCGGTTTATGATTACAGGTTAGGCACTCGGTCTGCGTTGGAATGGGTGGTGGATCAATATCGAGTGAAAGTAGACAGGCGGAGTGGGATTGAAAGCGATCCGAATCGTATGGATGAACCGCGATATATCGTGGATTTGATTAAGCGGGTTATTACGGTGAGTCTAAAAACGGTGGAGATTGTTGGGAATTTGCCGGAACTTTGAGCCAGAAATGCGTAATGAATTGCGCGACTACGAACCATATCAGTTACAAGGACTATCCCGTCTCTAACCCTCTAATTTTTTGATAATTCGGGACTTCAATTCTTCGTCCTCCATTTTTTCCGCCAAATTTAATGCCCTCTGAAAATCTCGCTTGGCATCATCTGTGAGCCCTAACTTCTCCTTGGCAATACCTCGGTTGTAGTAGGCATTTGTATGGTTTGGATTGAGACGGATAGCCGCGTCATAGTCCGAAATAGCCGCTTTAGGATGCCCTAAATTAGATTTCGAGACGCCTCGATTGTTGTAGGCATCTACATCGTTTGGATTTAGACGGATAACTGCATCATAATCCGAAATAGCCTCAAAGTATTGTCCAATCTCGTCTTTCGCATTCCCTCGGTTGTAGTAGGCACTTGCATCGTCAGGATTAAGACGGATAGCCGCATCATAGTCAAGGATAGCGGCTTCAGGATGCCCTAAATTAGATTTAGAGATACCTCGATTGTTGTAGGTATCTGCATCGTTTGGATTTAGACGGATAGCCGCATCATAGTCCGAAATAGCCTCAAAGTATAGTCCAATCCGGCCTTTCGTAAAACCTCGGTTGTAGTAGGCTTTTGCATGGTTTGGATTTAGACGGATAACTGCATCATAATCCGAAATAGCCTCAAAGTATTGTCCAATCCGGCCTTTCGCAACACCTCGTTTAAAATAAGCATTAGCAAGGTTAGGGTTTAGGTCGAGTGCTTTATCATACGCCAAAATAGCGGATGCATAATCTTCCTGATCGAGCAGCGCATTACCTTTATTAAAGTAACTCTCGGCAGATTCGACAGTGTCATTTGCGTTGTTAATGCTTTCCATTAGACTTTCTCTCTTGTGGCCTGAGCATCGGACTTTAAGGAGGTTTCCAATTCTTTTCCCTCGGGGAACTTTGACGGCACTGTTGGGGTGGGAGCAGTTTCGGTCTCACTTATCTGTGTGGGATTCGTAGAAGCATCCGTGCTCTGATTAGGGTGAACAACTTGAGTAGGAGTTGTCTTGTTGTCCTTGTTCTTTTTCACCTTTTCGTAAACAGAAAGCAACATGGGAGCGAAAATCCCTGCAAGGATTACATACTGCCACCGAGTGTTATTTTTTGTGTCCCGCTCAATTCCTGCGATTCTTATTTGCATATCGACCACAGTTGTATTCAAGGCAGTTACGCTCTCTTCGAGTTTCGTAATAGTTTCAGTCAAGGACTTCATATTCCTATTCAATTCTTCCACATTTTCGGCAAGTTTCAACACATCTATATCTTTGGTAACCGTTATAACGCCCGAATCCGATGACTCTTGCCCATACGCAGCAGAGACAACAGAAAGAACGCACAGAATTCCGATGAGTATAACTCGCCTATTTCGCATTGTAAATCCCCGTTTTCCGTAGCGTAAACTTTTAGTTTGCGCACGCTTTATACACAATCTAAATGAAGATTAATTTATTAATTCGGTAATTTCCTAACGGGTCCGGTGCGGTTAGGAAACCGCATCTACCGGGCCGGGGAAAATATTGGATTACCGATTTATTTTCTGAAACTTCATAAAGATTGTGCTACAAAGAGGTAACTTAGGTTATTTTAGCATATTTTTTATAAAAGAAAAAGCAAAATACAAACGACTGCTAAATCCGCAAAATCTGCGTTATCCGCGCTAACCTACAATGTCAAGTGAGTTTCCAAATTTCCGTTCGATTTAGGGCGACAAGCGTTTCATCTCCCATGTTCCATCGGGCTGGAGCGTATAACAGAGTCGATCATGGAGACGGTTCGGACACCCTTGCCAAAATTCAAATAGATTCGGCACGAGTCGGTATCCACCCCACTGTGGTGGACGTGGAATGGTATCTTGGGCATAGGTCTTTTCTACTTGTTGGAACCCTTCTGTGAGATGTTCTCTTCCCGTAATCACAAGGCTCTGACGCTCTGTCCACACGGCGAGTTGACTGCTTACAGGACGACTGGCGAAGTAAGCATCTGATTCCTCCGCTGTCATTTTTTCGACAGTGCCGGTACTGCGGACCTGCCGATCGAGTTCACGCCAATAGAATACCAACGCGGCGTTCGGGTTTTCAGCCAGTTCCTTTCCCTTTTGGCTCCCATAATCCGTGTAGAAACAGAAACCTCTCGCATCGAAACCTCTGAGGACCACCATTCGAGCGGAAGGAATACCTTGGGGTGTTGCTGTCGCTAACGTCATCGCATCCGGTAGGTCGAGTTTGGCGGCAATCGCGTCCGAGAACCATCTTTCAAATTGTTCAAACGGATCGGACGAAACATTCTCTTCAAGTAGGTGTCCATCATGGACTCTATATTCTCTGCGTAGTTTATCGGTATTCATTTTTTAAACTATGGTCTCCTGGGCTGCGCTCCATTATATTACGCGCAGGTTTTCAGTCACGTCACGATCCGTCTGGAAATCTGCCCATTTTTAAAAAGGGCAGAGGACAAGGTTCCAAAATTCACCAGCGGTCACTGAGTAGTGCGTTTCAGAGAATGTTTACTTTTTCCAAAAATTCGGTGAAAAAAGGATAAGCACGGTATAAAGTTCTAAACGTCCCAGTAACATACAGAAAGACAAGATGTATTTTCCAGCCGTGTGAATATGGGCGTAGTTATCGGTGGGTCCCACACTGCCGAGACCGGGACCGATGTTTCCGAGTGTAGCGATTGTCGCACCTGCGGCACTCACAAGATCAAGCCCCAAAGTTGCCATAATGCACGTTACAATCGCAAAAATCCCGATGAAAAAGAAAAAGAAACCGAGAACATTGGTCATCACTTCGGGGGGGACGACTCGATCGTTAACACGAATAGGGAGCACAGCATGTGGGAAAAGGAGGCGTTTAATTTCGGCGCGACTCTGTTTAATAAGGAGTAGGAATCGGACCTGCTTCATACCGCCTCCCGTGGAGCCGGCGCACCCCCCATAGAACATAAGTGTCACTAAAATGAATTGGGAGAGGGCGGGCCACTGCTCGAAGTCAGCCGTCCCGTAGCCAGTGGTCGTGATGATAGATGTCACCTGAAACGTAGCATAGCGTAGCGATGTCCACATTGAATCATAAGGGATATCCCCATCGACCTGAAACCTGATGGTATTCCATGAAATTAGGGTAATACTCACTGCGATAACAATACAGTAGAATTTGAATTCTGTATCCTGGAAATAGGCTTTGACATCGCCCCGAAGCGCACGATAATGCAGCGCGAAATTGGTTCCGGCGAGAAACATGAAGAAACTGATAACCATGTCAACATAAACACTGTTGTAGTGCCCGATGCTCTGGTTCTTCGTTGAAAACCCACCAGTTGCCATCGTGCCGAAGGTGTGGCAGAGTGCGTCAAAGAGTGACATGCCGCCGAGCATCAGGAGGGCTGTTTCTAAAAAAGAGAGCAGGAGATAAACGCCCCAGAGAAGTTTAGCGGTTTGTGCGATACGGGGGGTGAGTCGATCGGTCTGCGGTCCGGGCGCCTCGGCACGAAAAAGCTGCATACCCCCGATGCCGAGCATCGGAAGAATGGCGACGGCAAGCACAACAATTCCCATGCCACCCAGCCAGTGGGAAAGGCTCCGCCAGAAGAGCACAGCGTGTGAAAGATGCTCAATTTCGGTGAGGACAGTGGCACCCGTCGTCGAGAACCCTGCCATAGATTCAAAATAACAGAAGGAAAATTCTACCCACGGGGAGCGACCTTCACTGCGAAACACGTCTGCAAATATGTAGGGGAGCGATCCAAAAAGGGCAACTGTCACCCATCCCAAAGCGACAACTGCAAAACCTTCGCGGATGCCGAGTTCTTCCTGTCGTGCGCGAATGCTAAAGCGGAGAACCAAACCAACAACTAAGGTGAGTATCGCTGATATGACAAAAGCCGACAAATTGCTCTCGGCTTCACCTGCTCTTGTCTGATAATAGATAGCCACTCCCAAAGGCAGCAGCATCGTTCCGGCGAGACAGATAAGCAAATTACCAAGCGTATAGGCGATTAATTTAAGACTCATATTTAATAGTTATCGGTTATCGGTTGTCAGTTAAGAGAGCTTGATATATCAATCCGTGACCTCTGGGAATAATCCAAACTCGGGTAGATTGTTACAGAAGTGTCTCTTTACCGATAACCGATACCTGAGAATTGACAACCATTTAGTCTCTCCGCTCCGCGAACAGGTCTTCGACAATTGGAATCGCGTCGGGCATACTAAAGACGATCACGCGATCTGCAGGTTGGATAACAGACTGCCCGGTTGGAATCATGAGTTTTTCTCGTCGAAGAACGGCGCCGATAAAGGCATTTTCTGGAAATTTTGATTTGAAAGAGATGAGTTCCTTGTGGACAATCTTCGCGTTGACGCCAGCGACAATCTCAATCACTTCCGCATCTATCCCGTGGAGCGATGCAACAGAAATGATATTTCCGCGACGGATGAGCCGCAGGATATTGCTCACAACTGTGAGATGTCTACTCACCGCGCCATCGAGTCTCGGAATACGTGCCAACAAAGGGAGATAACGGGGGCGCTGCACGAGCGCGAGGACACGCTGGGCGCCGTTCTCTTTAGCAGTCATGCATGCCATAATGTCGTTTTCATCGTCCCCTGTGACGGAGACGAATCCATTAACACCCTCTACACCTGCTTCTTCAAGGAGTCTGTATTGAAGATAATCGCCTTGTAAAACGGTGGTCCGCTTGAGGCGTTGGGAGGCCAGGCGCGCTTGGGTTTGATCGGCTTCAATAAGTTTGACATCGGTGTCATTTTCTTCAAGCACACGAGCGAGTCCAATGCCAATGGGACTTGCCCCTACAATGATAACACGATCGAGTTGCTGGTTAAATGTGATACCACTAATGCGTAACAATTGCTCAACTGCCAGCGAACTGCCGATGACAAATGCTTCATCCCCTTGTTGCAGCGCATCTGCCCCTCTCGGAATGATAATGTGTCTGTTGCCGTTACTGATCAGGTTGCCGTTATTAGGGGTGCCACGACGACTAATAGCAGCAAAGCGGATATCGGCGAGCAGCCCACTTGCGTCCAACTCGGCGAGCGATTTTCCTATTAAGGGGTTTGACTGTCTGGTACGAAACGAGACAAGTTGGACTTTTCCGTCTTCAAAGTCGACAATTTCTCGTGCCTCAGGTATCTGCAAGAGCCGGACAAATTCAGCAATGCAGCGTTGCTCTGGACTCACCAGTAGATCAATGCCGAAATCTTTAGGCGTCAGTCCACTTTCTGTAGAGAAGTAGTCAGGATTTGAGACACGTGCGATTTTTGTGCTGACGCTGTATCTGCCGGCTATCTGACAAGCCAGCATATTAATCTCATCACTATTCGTAACGGCAATGAGGAGATCCGCTTCGTCAATACCAGCGGTCTTGAGAAGGCGCGGGGATGCTCCGGAGCCTTGCAGTGTCTGCAAGTCCAATTGTTCATTAACCCGATCGCAAGCAGCATCGGATTCATCAATGAGAACAACATCGTTATCTTGGACAGTGAGAAGTTTGGCAATATGGAACCCAACCTCTCCTGCACCTATAATTATCGCTTTCATATTTTTAAAGTTGTCAGTTATCAGTTGTCAGTTACACCATTTCTGAAAGTCCATTGTTTGGAGACCAGATTATTGAATTTTTTCATGCTTTCAATATGTATCAAGCGGGGGGCAGGCACACATAAGGTTCCTGTCGCCATAAACCTCGTTGATACGTGCAACTGCGGGCCAAAATTTAGCCTCGCGGACCCACGGTTTCGGAAACGCAGCTCTTTCACGGGGATAGGAATACTCCCACTCGGATTGTGTAACCATTTCTACGGTGTGAGGCGCGTTTTTCAACACATTGTCTGCCCGATCAGCGGCACCTGCCTCAATTTCCGCTATCTCTTCACGAATTGAGATAAGGGCATCACAGAACCGCTCTAATTCTGCTCTCGATTCGCTTTCCGTCGGTTCAATCATCATCGTTCCCAAGACGGGCCAAGAGACAGTCGGTGCGTGGAATCCATAATCCATCAATCGCTTTGCGACATCCGTCACATCTATATCAGCACTCTTCTTGAAAGCACGCAAATCGATGATACATTCGTGTGCCACTAAACCATTTTTTCCGGTATAAAGGACAGGATAATGCGGTGCAAGCCGTTTGGCAATATAATTGGCGTTCAGGATCGCGACTTCTGTCGCTGCTGTAAGTCCTTGCGGTCCCATCATCGCTACATAAGCCCATGAGATAGGCAGAATTCCTGGACTTCCCCACGGTGCAGCGGATACGGCACCAATACCAGCATCACCCCCGACGGGGACAAGTGGATGTGTTGGCAAAAAATCTGTGAGATGTGCCTTGACCCCAATGGGTCCCATCCCTGGACCCCCGCCGCCGTGTGGGATACAGAAAGTTTTGTGAAGGTTCAAATGGCAGACATCCGCGCCAATATCCGCAGGCTGTCCGATGCCAACGAGAGCATTCAGATTCGCGCCGTCCATGTAGACCAGTCCACCGGATTGATGAACAATATCGCAAATTTCTCGAATTTTCTCCTCAAAGACCCCGTGTGTTGAAGGGTATGTAATCATGGCAGCTGCAAGATTTTCACGATGCTCGTCAGCTTTTAATTGGAGATCCTCGATATCAATATTCCCATCCGTATCGCACGCCACGACGACCACTTGCATCCCCGCCATCACAGCACTCGCAGGATTCGTGCCGTGCGCAGATGTTGGTATTAGACAAACATTACGATGCGACTCCCCGCGACTCTGGTGATATTTTCGTATGACTAACAGTCCGGCATATTCACCTTGCGAACCCGCATTCGGCTGCAATGAGATACCACTATAACCCGTTATTTCAGCTAACCACATCTCCAATTGTGAAAATAGATGCTGATACCCCTTTGCTTGTTCCAGTGGTGCGAAGGGGTGCAATCCGCCAAATTCGTTCCATGTTACCGGGACCATCTCCGCCGTAGCGTTGAGTTTCATGGTGCAAGAACCGAGCGGTATCATCGCATTCACAAGGGAGAGGTCTTTGGTTTGAAGTTTGTGGATATAGCGAAGCATCTCGGTTTCAGAATGGTAACTATTGAACACCGGATGCGTTAGGTAGGCACTCTTGCGTTGCAAATCTATTGGAATTTCACTCGCGGGAACGTTTTCCAAACGTGTCTGTGCACCAAATATTTGCAAGATTTCTTCAACATCAACAGGTGTTGTTGTTTCGTCTAAAGAGATACCGATATGCGTTGAATCAATTGCCCGAAAATTTATTTCTCTTGCACGTGCAGAAGCGAGCAATTCTGCTGTTGCTTCCGCTGGGATCGTAACAGAAAGTGTATCAAAACAGGGAGTTGTGCCTGTTGTAAATCCCAGTTCTTCAAGCCCCGCCCGTAATGCGCAAGTGAGGGAGTGGACGCGTTCAGCAATATGTTTAAGTCCGGTAGGTCCATGATAAACCGCGTACATCCCCGCCATTACAGCGAGGAGGACCTGTGCGGTGCATATATTGCTCGTGGCTTTTTCGCGTCGGATATGCTGCTCCCGCGTTTGGAGTGCCAGACGGATCGCGGGTTTGCCGGTCGCATCTTGAGAAACCCCCGCAATCCGTCCGGGAATACTACGTTTAAGTTCTTCATGTGTGGAAAGAAAAGCTGCGTGGGGACCGCCGTATCCGAGCGGCACCCCAAATCGCTGAGCGCTACCGATAGTGATGTCAGCGCCGAATTCCCCAGGAGGACGTAAGAGTGTTAGTGCCAACAGATCCGTTGCAGTAACGAATAAACCGCCAGCGGCATGCACTTGTTTAGCGAACTTACTGTAATCGTAAATCGCCCCATCTGTAGCCGGATATTGCACGATGGCACCTAAGATCGGTGTGTCAAAATTGACCTCGCGATGATCACCGATTTGTAGTTCAATACCGAGGGGTTCAGCGCGTGTTTGTAGGACAGCGATTGTTTGTGGATGACAGGTTTCTGAAACAAAAAAGTTTCGACTGATCTTCTGTGGTACATTCGCAACACACATTCCCATCGCCTCAGCGGCGGCGGTTGCCTCATCTAAGAGGGAGGCATTCGCGACAGGTAAACCGGTTAAATCAATTACCATTGTTTGGAAGTTAAGCAATGCCTCCAAACGTCCCTGTGAAATCTCGGCTTGATAGGGGGTGTATTGGGTATACCAACCGGGGTTTTCCAGAATATTTCGCTGGATGACTGGCGGAACAAAGCAATTATAGTACCCCATTCCAATAAAGGAACGGAAGACCTTATTTTCGGAGGCGAGCTTCTTTAACGATGTGAGAACTTCTGACTCTGACTTTGTAATATGGGTTTGCAAACTACGTCCTGAGCCACACACCTCTCCATTTAAACGGAAAGGAGAAGCTAAACGAATGTCCGTTGGCACAACCTCTTCAATGAAATCAGCCATTGAAGAATAGCCGAGCGTTGACAACATCAGTTCAATATCTTCTGAACGGGGCCCGATGTGTCGATCTGCGAAGGATCTTCCGTTTTTCTGTTTTTTATCCATGTTCCGCCTCAATATGTGCCTGATAACTCTCGGCATCAAGAAGCGCGTCAAGTTCGCTGTCGTCAGTCATCCTAATTTTGAGAAACCATCCCTCATCGTAAGGGGCTTCATTAACCTGTTCTGGGGCATCAAGGAGGGATTCGTTCACCTCAATAACCTCCCCGCTGACAGGGGCATAGAGGTCAAATGCGGCTTTGACAGATTCTATCACGCCGAACTCTGTTTTCTGTGTGAGCTCAGTGCCAACTTCAGGCAATTCAACGTAGACGATATCCTGTATTTCGGATTGAGCGTAATCGCTGATACCGATGGTAACAATGTCGCCTTCTTGTTTTGCCCATTCATGGCTTTCCATGTATTTTAAATTTTGTGGAATCATCTTTTTAATTATTTAATCTGGTCAGCACAGACGATGTCCGTGCTGGTTTTCAGTTGAATCAATACCGAGACTGGGCAGTCTACGTATATTATATCTATGTGAAAAAAATCACGTTCCTGTTGAAAGAAAAGGCACCTTCACAATTTTTGCGGGGTGCATCTTACCACGAATTTCTATATCAATGTTTTCAGTTTCAGGTACCGCTTGTGATTCAATAGAAGCGAACCCGATACTACATTTGAGAGTTGGTGACGGGGCACCACTGGTCACGTCGCCTATGTGTTTGCCCTGCTGATAGATGGCATAACCCGGGCGTGCTACGGCGCGGTCAAGCATCTGAAATCCGATCATCTGTTTCGTGATGCCCTTCTTTTTTTCTGATAGGAGTGCCCTTTTGCCGATAAATTGTCGATTCTTAAGTTTGACGAATCGACCCAACCCAACCTCGAACGGGTTCGTATCGTCGTTCATATCCATGCCGTAGAGACGGAGTCCGGCTTCAAGGCGTAACGTATCGCGTGCGCCGAGTCCTATGGGATGCCCTTCTGCTGCAATTACAGCGGGATAGAGCACTTTCCATAAGTCTTCTGCCGTGCTTGCGTTAACATATAACTCAAAACCGGTTTCACCGGTATACCCTGTTCGTGAAATTATAGTAGGGATCCGCGCAACTTTACCTACCACGAACCGAAAAAACGAAATTTGAGAAACATCCCGTTCAGGGACAAACAGGTTCAGAATATCTATTGATTTTGGACCTTGTAGTGCGATGAGCGCGGTATCCTGGGATATGTCTTTGACTTCTGCGCCTGTGTCGTTACAGGTCTCCACCCACGCCAGGTCTTTTTCAATATTGGCAGCGTTGACCACCAGCATATAGTGGTTATCAGCCTGTCGGTAAATGAGTAAGTCGTCAACAATTCCGCCTGTTTCATTGCAGAATAGCGTATACAACACACGCCCATCGCTTAAACGACTTGCATCGTTTGTGCTGAGTTTCTGCACCAATTCGTTTGCCCCCTGTCCAGAAACTTCAATCTCTCCCATGTGGGACAAATCAAACAAACCGACAATACTCCGGACAGCCAAATGTTCCGTAACGATGCTGCTATACTGAAGGGGCATCTCCCAACCGCCGAATTCAGTGAATTTCGCATTGAGGTTTTTGTGAACCTCATAAAGGGGCGTTCTCTTCATCTTTTAAAGTCCATAGATACCAGCGAGATTTCCACCGAAAATCTGTGCTTCGGCATCATCGCCGAGTTCCAAACGCTTCAGGGCGTTGATAACCTGAATGGGACGGTACTCAGGTAAATTAGAACCGAAGACTATCTGCTCAGGTCCAAGCGCGTCAACGGCGGTTTTTACTTCCGTTGGCACAACGGTATCTGGATCCGTTCCCCACCGCCGATGGAAGCGTAAGATAGTCGTCCCCAACGAGATATTTTTATTCGCTTTTGCCACGGTGATAGCCGACTCTAAATCGTCTGGAAATCCCATGTGATCCATGATAACCGGGGTTTCTGGTACCCAACTTGCCACAGTGCCGATCCGATTCGGGTGGCAATTGTTGGGTCCAGAATGAATTGAAACAATAAGTCCGTAATCACGGGCAGCTTCAACGACCGGACGCACGATTTCATCATCCACGTTGTAGTTGTGAACAGCAGGCATCAGTTTGATGCCGCGCATGCCCCACGCCTCGGCTGCCAACCGAACCTGCGCAACGGGTTCTGGTTCCGTTGGATGCACGAGAGCACACCCCAAGGCACGCGAATTACCGCGAATTGCATCGGCAAGCTCACTATTTTGGGGAAGGGGTTGGGTATTCGGCATAATAACCGCAACATCCATGTCGGCTTCATCCTCTAATGCCAACAAGGGTGCTAAATCAAGGTTTCCATTTTCATCACGGAATGAATCGTTGAGATAGGCTTCAAAATCTCCGCGCATGACGGGCTCCTATTATTAATTTCCTTTATGGGGTCAAAGGTTCGTTCACAAGGATCGGTCCAGTTGTACCAACTTCAAGGGGCAAAGCCGCCTCCATCACGGAATCTCGGTAAACGGTGTAGGCGGATTCCGCCGCAGCAGCATCGGGAAAACGAATGATAAAAACGATCTGTGCCTCCATCCAATTTTTTAAATCTGGGTTATCCCGATAGCGAGCAGATACGCCGATTGCTGTATCGCTCAATTCTGGGACATTGACGGGCAACGTGTTGTAAATCTGACGCAATGCCCAATTCGATCGGAATAACTTGACACTTCCACTCATCTTATTGCTTGGCAGTAAAGTCAGCATCGGTGATTCTGAAGCAGGTTCTTTGATCTGTGCGGCGATATTTTTTGCGAGCAGCACCATTGCTTCACGAATACCGGTTGCGAATTCGTAGCCTTCAATCTGAATAAAATATTTCCCTTTTGAAAATCGGAGATACCCGCCCGAAAGGATCGCTTTGCTGCCCACCCATTCAAATTTGACTTGTGGATAGATGTGAAAGTTATAAATCCCAAATGCATTTTCGGGGGTGCCCATATCGAAAATCTCGAGCAAAATCAAAGGCTTTGAACCGAATCGAGGGGTCTGGTATTCCACCTCCGACTGCCGCTGAAAACCGTAAGCGTAGAACAGATCTGGTGCCTCAGCTCTGTCCCGATAGAGGGTCTTACCCTCGTAGGTCGACGGTGAACGCGACTGGACCCAATCCAATATTTCGCCATCGTCCGGTAAGAGAAGTTCAGGCGAAATATTTGTGTGTCCGATGTCCTGCGCCGTTGCCAATTCCGGCGACATGCTTGTAATGTTCTCGTAGACCTCCTGCATCACCAATTCTACTCTCTTCAGTGTATTGCTGTGCCAGACCCCGTAAATATATGCATCCTCCTGTTGAACAGCCGTCCAATTTCCGTGTTCTTCACCGCACGAAATCAGCAGCAAACCGCAAAACAGGATCATACTGAGTTGAAAAGAACATCTTGTCTTACATTTCATTCGAGCGCGGGCTCCCACACTGTGTTCTACTACCACTGTTCAGCAAGCTGGTTATAGAGGTCCTCTATCAATTCTTCTACAATAAGCCTTCTGGCTTCCTCACCCGTTTCCATCGGTTCAGCCCGATTGGGGACGATATAGAAGTCATGAACCTGTAGGTAGTTATCACTTTCCTCAATAATTTGGTTGCGGACCCTATCTATAAATTGGTATTCTATCTGGAGCGTCATTCGCACGAGTTCGACTTCACCATTCGGTCCGAATCCGTGCTCTTTTACGTTGTAATCCTGTATTGTCATCGTAAATTCGGCATCGTTTCCGTCTCGCCATTTACGGTTGAAGCGTTGGGTTAGCTTCTCATGGATGACTTCATCGTTGGGACGCTGGGAGGCGTTATCATAAGCAAAATCTGCATCCAGGATTTCAATAGGTGTGATACGAATGGTAGAGATGTGTTCTAAATACTCTGATTTGGAAACATAACCGCATCCAGAGATCAAAATTAGCCCAATTGGTAAACTTACCAAGGTGAACAGCCTTTTAAACATTTTTCTCTCCCGAATTTTGTTGGAAAATGGGACCCGACGGGTATCCTAAAGTGAGTTTGGGGCTCCCGAAGTTTTGCCTGTTCGGTTTAAAATATTAAACGATCCATTAGTGCAGGTCGCTGAAAATTGACTGGAGCCGCTTTCGGTCGTGGTGCTGTCTGTTTTCCACCATAAAACACAGATTTAACGGTATCAACAACGTATCGTTTATAGGTAGGTGACAATAGCACAACAAAGACGAGAACAAGGAGTATGAGAACAATGGCTAAAAAATAGGTGAGCCATCTCTGATCGAGCAAATCGCCTTTATCAAAGGCGTGTTTCGTTAGGTTCCGTCGTGATTTCATCGGATTGCCCTCATTCGGTTGCGTATTTTACTGTGTCCATACGGGCGGCTGTATCGTCCGGGTCAAAGACCGGATTACTTTATGATATTCATATTATAGCACAAACACAGGGAACGTGCAAAATATTTATAGTAAAGTTTAGAATTAATAGGACATCCTGTGCCGGTTCGGTTAGGAAACCGAACCTACCGGGGGCGGAAAGTGTCCATTTATTTTTCGGATCCACTATAATTCGCTTTGACTGCAAGTTCAATATTGAAAATCGGGATATTGGAGGTTGAACATAGAAATAGGGTAAAGGAAGTGCCCTTCACCCTACTTCGTGTTCTATGGAATGGTTTTTACGACGTGTCCCGAACTATCGAGAACGCCCTTTGGGAATGCGCGGTGAGCGTTGATTCCGGAAGTCGCGAGGGTTATCTCGTTGGTCATAGCGGTTCCCGCGTCGTTCACGATTGTCATTAGAACGCCTATCACGGTAGTCCCGAGAGTCCCGAGAGTCTCGAGAGTCCCGATTATCGCGGTAGTTAGAGCGTCCAGAGTCGCGGGAGTCTCTGGGTGCATTCCAATCGGATCCGAACTCACGATTCTCCTCTGATCCGATATTCAGCTCCGCAACGGGGACACCACCTGCGGCGACAAGTGTCAGATCTACGCGATCCTGTTCGTCAATTGTGAGAATACGGACGGTAACCTCGTCACCGACCTGCATAACATCCTCAGCGCGACGGACATACCCGTCTCCCATCTGTGAAATATGAACAAGTCCATCCTTACCGGGCAGGATTTCAACAAACGCGCCAAACGGGGCTGTTCGGACGACCTTACCGGTGTATTCCTTGCCAATCTCAGGCATAGCCGTGATTGTCCGAATTTTCTCTTCTGCCCGTCTGACATCCTCGGCACTCGTTGCGGCAATTTCAACCGTCCCATCATCTTCAATATTGATGGTCGTGCTTGTTTCTTCCTGGATGCCCTGCACAGTTTTGCCACGTGGACCGATGAGGTCTTTGATCTTCTGCTGCGCAATTTGGAGGGAATAAATTCGAGGGGCGTAGGGCGACAATTCCGCACGCGGTTCGGCTATGACAGCGTTCATCTGTTCGATGACTGAAAGGCGTGCCTCTCTTGCCTGATGAATTGCCCGACGCATCAACTCAGGCGTGACACCCTCAATCTTGATGTCCATCTGTATAGCGGTGACACCTTCACTGGTGCCAGCGACTTTGAAGTCCATATCGCCGAGAAAATCTTCAGTTCCGAGCATATCGGTAAGGATGGCTTCCTGTTCACCTTCCTTAATAAGCCCGACACCGATCCCCGCGACTGCTCTTTTAAGGGGGACACCTGCATCTAACAGTGCAAGTGTCGCACCACAGACTGTTGCCATTGAAGATGAGGCATTAGATTCCAAAATCTCGGAGACGACTCGAATGGTATAATGAAAGTCCTCTTTATTCGGGATGACCGGTTCCAACGCTTTTTGTGCGAGGGCACCGTGCCCGATTTCCCTGCGTCCGGGTCCCATCATGCGTTTGACTTCACCCGTACTGAATGGCGGGAAGTTATAATGCAAAAAGAAAGAGCGTCTTGCTTCGCCATCAAGTCCACGTTGGACGTCTTCATCCCCCGATGTACCGAGCGTTGTTACACAGAGCGCCTGTGTTTGTCCTCTGCTAAACAGAGAAGAACCGTGGGTGTGCGGGAGTAATGCCACTTCTCCCGAAATCGGACGAATGTCGGTTACACCGCGACCGTCAACACGTTTCCCCTGCGTGAGAATTGCCTCACGCATCTCTTCTTTCTCGATGTCACTTAAGATAGAGATGGTATCTTTTGTGGCATTCGAATCGGCTTCTTCCGGTGTATCCTCAAGAATTTCTGAGAGCACCTCTGCCTGCACCTGTTCGAGATAATCCTCACGTAACTTTTTGTCTGCCATGCCGATGGATTCTCGAATGCGGGACGTGGCGAGATCTCGGACACGGCTGCTGAGGTCAGACTCGACACTTTTAGCGGCATAGTCGCGTTTTTCGGTGCTACAGCCGGCAGCTAACCCTTCTTGAAGTTTGATGATCTCTTGTATCTGCGTATGGGCAGTGCTAATTGTGTCAATGACTTCATCTTCGGGGATTTCATGTCCACCGCCTTCAACAGACATAACAGCATCCGACTTGCCACTGACGAACAATTCCATACTTGAGGCGTGCAGTTCTTCGTAAGTGGGATTGATGATTAACCTGTCTTCAATTTTTCCGACGGTGACAGCAGCAACGGGTCCATTAAAGGGTATATCAGAGATTGACAATGCTGCAGAAGTTCCGATAAGGGCAGGAACGTCTGCGGGGTGAATGCCATCCGATGAAAACACGTTACATAAAATTTGCACCTCAGCTTTAAAGTCCTTTGGAAAAAGCGGACGAATACAGTGGTCAATTAAACGAGCGACCAACTGTTCTGATGTCCCGGGACGCGGCTCGCGTCGCCCGTAAACTGTTGGTATCCTTCCAGTGGCGTATGCCCTTTCACGATAATCTACGGTTAAAGGGAAGAAATCGAGGTCATGTTCAGCATCATCGGCTACCACCGTGACTAAAACAACTGTTCCACCGTATTGCACCCAAACGGCACCATCTGCCTGTTTCGCAACTTTCCCGGTTTCAATTGATAACTTTTCGCTCCCAAGTTGCATTTCAACTTTCATTCTATATACTACTCCTGTATTTCCTATTTATTTTGTCGTGTCACCAAGTATAAACGATAAAAAATCGGTACCGGTAAAAAATCTAACGCCTCCTCGATCCGATAGTGTCACGAATTCCGAGCTCATTAATTAAACGGTAATAGCGTGTTGCGTCTTTCTTATAAAGATAGCGTAACAAGCGGCGCTGTTTGCCAACTAATCGGAAAAGCCCATGGCGCGAATGATAGTCTTTTCGGTGCGTCTGAAAATGCGTAGTCAACTGTTTTATACGCGCATTCAAAATTGCCACTTGCGTCTCTGGGGAACCAGTGTCTTGTTGATGGGTCTGGTACTGTTGGATTAATTCCTTCTTCTCTGCTGCATCAATTGCCAATTGCGTTCACCCCCTTTTGGTCGAACAACTAACTTTGTAATAGCACTTTAGTAATAGCAAGTTTACGACACTTGCTAAGTCCAAGAAGAATTATCTCGTAAAGGTAATACTACGGGACATCTGTGCTTTGTAAAACATTAAATATGAATAAATACAAAGGCGAATTCGGGAGATCGCTCCCTTCTCTACCTATATTTGCATACATATATAATATCACAAATCAATGCAAAATTCAAATTAAACTCACAATCCCTTGATGCCACCTAAGTTTAAGCGGCATTACCTACAGGGAAGTAGGCGACGCGAGAATTTCTGTCGCCGCTGCGATATCGCGCTGGATCTGTTGAACCAGAAATTCTATATTTGAGAATTTCCTTTCACTCCTAATCTTCTTCACGAAAAATATTTCCACGAGTTTACCGTAGATGATTTCATCAAAATTGAAGAAGTGTCCCTCCACCTGAATATTTACACCGTTAAACGTAGGACGCATTCCGATATTCAATACGCCGTCTAACCACCGTTCCTCTAACTTCGCCCGGATAGCATAAACACCATTAGGGGGATAGACTTGATTCTGGGTCTCTATATTCGCGGTGGGAAACCCAATTTCTCTACCACGTCCATCACCGTGGACGACCTTGCCGATCAAGGAATACGGGCGTCCCAATAACTGTGCGCTTTGCCGAAGATCGCCTTGTGCAAGGGCTTCTCGGATCCGAGTGCTATGGACGGGAGTCCCCTTGATTTCTGTCGGTGGCACGACAGAAACATCGAAGGCATATCCGTTGCTAAGTTCCACCAGTCGTTCTGCATTGCCTGCCCGATTTTTTCCAAATTGGCAGGCATACCCAACAACGACGTGCTTCGCTCGACATTTCTCTAAGAGCACTCGCTCTACAAAGGCTTCAGGAGACATTGAGGCGATCTGTGCGTCAAAACTGAGCATAACAATTTCGTCAACGCCAAATTGTTGAAGTATTTCGACGCGTTTCAGGAGAGGGGTCAGGAGAGGTGGGCACCGTTCTGGAGCAAGGAAGGCAAGGGGATGCGGGTAAAAACCGACCAATACACTCGCCAAGTTATCATGCGCAGCGTGTTTAAGAAGTGTGTTAATAACGGCTTGGTGTCCAAGATGGATACCATCAAACACCCCAAAAGTGACAGCAGTCTCTCTGTCAAATTCAACTATATCGTTCAGACTATAAGGTGTGATTGCGACCTGTGAATCGCTCCCACTACAGGCATTTTCCACGTTGCTCAATCCTTCTGGCAATCACCATATCTGGAATGATCTGGATCGATGTAGCGTTGTGAAGCTTGAACAAGCGCGGCAATGGCTAATGGATAGGGCATGGCAATCCGACATCCTGCGGCGCGGGCGTGTCCGCCACCTTGAAACTCTGCGGCAAGTCGACTCACATCAACGTATTCTTGGCTGCGTAGGCTCACTTTTGTACTTCGATCCGTCATCTCAGACACACAGAGTGCCACCTCAACCCCCGCAATGGCTTGGATCTGGTTTACAACGCCCTCTACTGCATCAGCAGCCGTTCCGGTTTCGCGAAACATCGCTTGTGTCGCATACACCGAGGCTATCTTTCCATCATCCGTGATTTCTAATGTCCTGAGAACCTCACTCAACAGGTGCATTTTCGCAACAGGGACCTGTTCATAGACGTTCCGATAGACTTTATCCGGCGTGAAGTCGCCAATCCCAATTAATTCTGCGGCAATTTGATGGGTTTCGGCTGTGGTATTACTATGTCGAAAACAGCCGGTATCAAACATCAATCCTGTATAGAGACAAAGCGCACACGCTTTGCATATCGGGAATTCGTGGTGTTTAATGAGTTTGTAAACAATCTCTGAAGTGGAAGAAGCGGTAGGTAAAATGAGGTTAATGTCACCGAATGCCTCTGCGGTGGCGTGATGGTCAATGTTAACGAGGCTGTGTATCGGAAGCAAAGTTTTGGAAAGTCCCTTTCCAATTCGTTCCAGCGTACTCGCATCTAACACAATCAACACTTCAGGACGATATGTTCCAACGGAGTGTGCGCCCTCAATACCATCCCAAAACGGGAGAAATCGATAATTAGGTGGGACGACATCCGTGTTAAATATCTTTACGGATTTACCCAGTCTCGTCAGAAAAAAGTAAAGCCCCAATTCGGAACCGATTGCATCACCATCGGGATGAATGTGCGTTGAAAGCGCGAAGGTGTGGTATTGGTCAAATAAGGTAAGGAGCGCGTCGTAGTCCGGTGTATTAGCCATCTGTAGGGTGTTCATGAAGCATCGCTGCGTGTCTTATGTCGTTTCGTCTTCGGTCGTTACAGATTTGAGGAGCCCATCTATTTTAAAGAGATAGTCAGCGGATTCATCTATAGCGAACCGGAGTTCCGGCGAATGGCGGAGCGTCAGACGGTTTCCGATTTCACGCCGAAGAAACCCCGCTGCACTCTTTAAACCCGCGAGCGTCTTGCTTTTCTGCTCCTCATCGCCGATGACGCTCACCTTTACATCCACATACTTCAGATCCGGGGACACGGATGCCTGTGTGACAGTGCAAAACGCGACGCGCGGGTCCTTGACAGAACGTTGGATAATCTCGCTTAATTCTCGCTGAATGAGGGCACCTACCCGATCTTGTCTTCTATTCTCTATCATATCCATTCTACCTCTTGCAGCACATTTTGGTTGGCAAACTTTATCAAAAGAAAAACTCCGTTTCGTAATCTACTAATTCAGCTTCTACATTCGTCTCAACAAAAGTGATAAGATGTGAGATGATCTTATTCAGATGGACAGCATCGTTGGAAACTGAAACGGCAGCTAATATGGCGAACTGATGTGCCTCCAAGGCTTCAACTTCAGCGATGGCGATGTTGAAGCGGTTCTTAAGTCTCGCGATGAGGCTTTTGACAACCCGACGTTTCGCCTTCAGCGAGTGACTTTCCGGGATTCGGAGACGAATTTTACAAACACCGATATGCATGAATGTGTCAGTCAATTGTGGGTGCGATTCACAACCGCAGCCCTTATGAAAATACGCTACTGTCGGAAGGGGACCCATTTAGGAAAGCGAGCGTGCCACTTGTTCGTAAACGTAGCATTCAAGGACATCCCCGACTTTCAAATCATCGAACGTTTCAATCCCTATTCCACATTCGTAGTTCGCTTGGACCTCATTGACATTATCTTTGAATCGGCGAAGCGAATTGACTTTACCTTCGTGAATCAATCGATTATCGCGAAGTATACGCAGGGGTTGATTAAAGGAAATGCGTCCCCAATTGACGTAACTACCGGCAACCAAACCCAGGCGTGGGACTTTGAATAATTCACGGACCTCCGCCCGTCCGATAACGACTTCTCGGACCTCAGGATCCAGCAGGCCTTCCATAGCTGAACGAATATAGGAGATGAGATTATAAATGATGTTGTAGGTACGGACATCAATCCCCTCCGTCTCTTTCGCCTGGACCGCCTCCGTTGTAGGATGAACGTTGAAGCCGACGACAATGGCATCAGAAGCGGAGGCAAGCAAAATGTCGGTTTCAGTGATCCCTCCGACCGCCTCATGAATGATGTTAATCTTAACCTCATCGGTACTCAAATCGAGCAGTGATGAGGCAACGGCTTGCACGGAACCTTGCACATCGCCTTTAAGAACGACGTTCAATTCTTTAATCTCGCCTTCCTGAATTTGTTGGAAGAGGTTATCCAAACTGACGTGGCTATTTGCCCCGAGTTTTTCATTGCGGTATTGGTCCTGACGGGCTTCACTGATAGTACGTGCGTCCTTATCGGACTCAACGACATAGAATCGGTCACCCGCTTCTGGGACACCGGTAAAACCGAGCACTTCAACAGGACATGACGGTCCAGCTTCTTTCATCCGCTTCCCGAAATCGTCCATCATTGCCCTAACTTTTCCAGAATACCTACCTGAAACAAAAACATCACCAACCCTCAATGTACCCGACTGGACGAGAACGGTTGCGATGGCACCGCGCCCTTTGTCAACCTGTGCTTCAATCACAACACCCCGTGCTGGCTTACTGGGGTTCGCTTTGAGCTCCAACAGTGCTGCTTCCAATAGGAGCATCTCAAGCAAAAAGTCAATGCCTGTTCCATCTATAGCCGAAGTCTCAACACAAATTGTTTGTCCACCCCAGTCCTCTGTTAGGAGACCCTGTTCTGCCAATTGTTGCTTGACGTAGTCTGAACGTGCCCCGGGGACATCTATTTTGTTAATTGCGACGACAATAGGAACCTTTGCGGCTTTCGCGTGACTGATCGCTTCAATTGTCTGAGGCATGACACCGTCGTCAGCTGCGACGATGAGAACGACAATATCGGTCACTTGTGCCCCGCGCGCTCGCATCGCGGTAAAAGCAGCGTGCCCGGGTGTATCCAAGAAAACGATGCTCCCCCCTTTTAATGTTACGTGATACGCTCCAATATGTTGTGTTATGTTACCCGCTTCAGATTCACTGATATTTGATTGACGAATGGAGTCTAAAAGAGAGGTTTTACCGTGGTCGACATGTCCCATGATTGTGACAACCGGGGCTCGAGGTTGTAAAGATTCCGGGTCATCCGGTATCTCAGTCAGCAGTTCTTCTTCGAGCGTCTTTGCCCTAACTGCTTCAAAACTCAGATGTTCCGATAGCATCACAAGTGTATCGTAATCAAGCCGCTGATTGATGTTAGCCATCACTTTCAACTTCATGAGACGCATAATCAACGCTGAAGGTTGCAACGCTAACACGGCTGCGAGGTCAGCAACAGTCGTGCCTTCCACAACCTGCAAACTATCGGTTGTCGCAGCGGCTTCCGGCGCAGCGGCGTTTTCAACAGCGTCTTCGGACGCAGAGACAGGGGCTTTGACCGGTTCGGCAGCCAATTCTGATTCAAGAAGAGAGACGGTGTCTGGATCAAGAACACTCATCCTGTTTTTAACGCGAACGCCATGTTCCTCAAGTAGAGCAATAAGTTCCTTGTTTGTTAGGTTGTATTCTTTTGCCAATTCATAAACACGCGTACCGGGGACTTGGTTTTCCTCTTGACTCCGTTTGGCGGGATTTCCCCGCCGGCGTTGGGCTTTGCCCATAGTAATACCTCCTTTTCTTCCTTATGTACCCATAGACTTTTGGATTTCTTGAAGAAGCACTTGTTCAAACTGCGCTATATTCTCACTTGCCAGTTGCACACGTAATAAAGAATTAATCCGTTTGGGAGACTTGAAAGCCTTCTGAATACAGTCTTGAGAGAGACAAACATAAGCCCCGCGCCCACCTAACTTCTTTTGGCTGTCGATTCGCAATTGTCCATCCGTTTGACAGAGAAACCGAACCAATGCTTTCTGCGGCAATTTTCCACGGCATCCGATGCAAGTGCGGATAACATCCCTCAATGACTTCACCTACTTTTAAGACTCACTCGGTATCAAAATCATCATCCTCAGAAGCGGTAGATGTGTCCTTCTCTATCTCCTCGGCGTTATGCTCTGCCGCCTCGGTTTCAAAAGCATCGGCGTCTGGGTCTATCTCAACGTCCTCTGTTGAATCCGGCACATCCGCAGTTGCTTGTTCTTGCAGATTTTGGTCAAGGTGCTCCTCTTGATTGTCTTTTTCTTGATTGTCTGGGGCTTGCTCAGGTGTTTCATCAGAACCTTCCGGTTTAAAGAGTTCATTAATCGAAACAGTATCTTCGGATTCACCCTTTATGTCAACCTTCCAACCCGTCAATTTCGCGGCGAGTCGCGCATTCTGTCCGCGTTGCCCGATCGCTAAAGACAACTGATTGTCCGGAACAATCACAAGAGCACTCTGATTTTCATTATTCAACTCAACCCTACGCACACCCACTCGAGCCCCCAGTGCATTCGCAATAAAGACACTGGGATCTTCACTCCATTCCAGTAAATCTATTTTCTCATCATCAAGTTCACCGACGATCGTCTGGACCCGTATCCCTTTGACGCCCACACATGTGCCTACGGCATCAATACCTTCTTCTGTTGCCCGGACGGCTACCTTCGCTCGATTCCCAGGATCGCGTGCGACCGCCATAATCTGAACCTGACCTTCATAAATTTCAGGGACCTCCTGCTCAAATAACATTGATACCAAGTCCCGATGCGTCCGAGATACGATAATCGGAGGACCCCGCATCTCATTCTTCACAGATAGAATTAAACATTGTAAGCGTTTACCACGCTCATAGGTGTGAGAACGCGGCGTCTCGCGAGGGGGTAAAAATGCCTCTGTCTGCTCAAGATCCAAAATAACGCCACCCCGCTCAAAACGTTGAACGTATCCCGTAACAATTTCGCCTTCGCGTTCCGCAAACTCTTGATAAATCTTTTCTCGCTCCGCCTGCTTGATTTTCTGGAAAAAGATTTGCCTCACTAACTGCGCTTGGATCCGCCCAAACTCATTAGGAGTGACCACAACATCCTCCAGCATTTCCCCAACCTCAATGTCCTCTTGAAGTTGCACCGCTTGCTCTATCGGAATCTCTGTCGAGAAATCACGCATAATATTGACCACTTTTTTCGGGACATAGCAGCGTATATCATCTTTCTCCAAATTAATCTCAACAGAAACGTTGGCATCAGCCCCGTGAACGCGTTGTGCAGCGAGAAGTAATGCATCTTCTAATGCTTCAACGTAAACCTCTTCAGGTAAATCGGTCTGTGCCATATTTTGACGTATAGCGTTTTGGAGGTTCTCTAACATAATAATTGATGTCCGCGGTCTCTTTTTAGTATACAGGTTGGCAAGCGTCGTCCTGTATCAGCAGTCCGCGTGCTCCTTTCCATCTTTTTATAGTGGTAGTGTGTCTCTGGTGCTTGTTCTCTACCATTTCAAGTGTATACGGGCATTGAGAATTTGCGAAATTTTAACGGAGATGTCCTTCCCATGAGCCTGCGTTAAGACGACTTCTTCAGGGTGTACCTCTACAACAGTGCCTTGTATCTGACGTGTGTGATCATTTTGGGCGATGATTTCTATCTGAACGGTCCGCCCACAATTTCGCTGAAAATCCTTAGCAGTTCGTAAGGGTCGGTCTATGCCGGGAGAAGCCACTTCCAACTGAGCATAGTTTGCTAAATGCTCATGAACCTCTAAAATCGGACGGACGACCTGGTTCACCATTTGACAATCCGCCACCGAAAGCCCATCTCTTTTGTAAATGAGGAGGCGCAGCGTTTTGGAATGTGTTTCAACATCCACAAGCTCGATACCATCAGTGTCAAGCATCGGTGCTAACATCTCGATAATGGAGTTTTTCTCGGCTGCTGTCATACCAACATATAATATAAAAAATAAAAAAACGCGATACTCCCAATCATAGAGGTCTTCGCGGTTTCTGTGATGTCGTAGTACACAGTTGATAGGAATAGATAAATCGAGGACGAAGACCTCACCTGAATTCCAAGGACTGCGTTTTACGACCCTACCGATGCCGAAGCAACGGGGTATCAATTCTCTCCCATCCACCTCTATGTTACATAATACCCGTTTTCCTTTTTTTCGTCAAGCCAATTTGGAAATCTAAAGGCTTTCGCAAAGATTATGACATAATTGTATCATATTCTGTGCTGAAAGTCAAATTAAATCCAAGCGGTCTCCGCCTATGGATAGGGTAAAAGTAATTTTTATTCCCGTGATAAATATGCTATACTATTTTCCATGAGCATGTTCCGCGAACACTGGATCGGTGGGTTAGTCGCTTATAGCGCTTTTTTCACCATCTCACTTATCATCACCTTCGCCGTTCCAATCCTTTATGATACTGTGCCACAGGAGTGGAATCCAACGATTCCGCCGGTGAGAGATATTGTAAAAATTATCGGCTGTTTTGTTGTAGCAGTCCTGTTCGGATTGTGGCCAGATGTCGACATTAAGAGCAAGAGTCAAAAAATATTTTATACTGTCCTCTTTACGTTGAACGTAGTCTTGATCGTTTTTTTTCAAAAGTATCTGGAATCGGCACTGCTGGGCTTATTCGCGATGCTCCCAATTATGAGCAAACATCGGGGGTGGACACATGCCAAAGTTACGATGATTTTGCTACCCAGCGTGTTTCTGTTAATCCCGATTTATGCCGCATATTCAGAGTGGGAGACAAATGGGACGCTCATAGACGCACTCACTGCCTTGCGAGAGTGGGAAGGACTTATGGGGGCGATCCGCAGCGGTTTTCCGTTCTATGTGGCGAGTTTTATCGGGTACGCGACGCATCTTCATCTGGATGGGATTTTATTTTGTTCGCGGAAGGCGCAACGCCGGAAGGCACGAGTTAACCAATGAACACAACTACCCAACCCTTCCAAGAATTCTTTGATAACCCGATCCTCCGGGCACTCATAACCTTCGCAAAAGAGCGAGGTGTGGAGCTCTATCTCGTCGGGGGGAGCGTGCGGGATTTGTGGCTCGGACGGCAGACGACAGATATTGATTTTACGTTGGCTTCTAATGCGATCCAGTTCGCGAAAGCGTTCGCAGCCACTATCGGAGCAATCGCTATCGCCTTAGAAGAAAATCCGCCCACAGCCCGCGTGATTGTTAAGCCGAACAGCACTTCACAACCTCCGCAGCTCAGTATGGATTTCGCACAGTTCCGAGCCGCATCACTCACTGACGACTTACGTCTCCGGGACCTGACAATTAATGCTATGGCAATTGCGCTTGAAAATGTAGAAACTTTTACACGTATGGCACGCGAACAAATCCTCTGTCGGGTAATTGACCCATGCGGTGGTATGAAAGACTTGGAGACAGGCATGCTCCGATTTCCGAGTGAGCAGGTGGTGATAGCGGATCCGGTGCGGCTTCTACGGATTTATAGATTTGCAGCACAGTTAGATTTTGAGCTCACCCAAGAGGCAATCGATCTCGTAACAGCCTATAGGTCGATGCTGTCTAATGTAGCAGCGGAACGATGTCGAGACGAACTGATGAAAATTTTTCACGTTAAGAAGGCACACCCATATTTACAACAAATGGAAGTATCAGGACTCCTCACACAGGTCGTTCCGAGCATCGAAGAGACACGTCGGACTTTGACCTTCCTTGAGACCTTCGAGGAAAATCCAATGCCTCCGTTCCTACAAACTTACCGCGAGGAAATTGAGCGCTATCTTCGAGAGAAAGTCAGTGTAGAAACCGATAGGCGTTCGCTCATCAAATTGAGTCTACTCTTGGGAAACAATGTGGGGGGTATCGGTAAACGCCTTCGATTCAGCCGAAAGGCGGAGCAGTTTATGGAATGCCTCATCTCGGGAAGCGAGACACTTAAAAACATAATCTCCCAATTGACACAGAAACAGATAAACCACTTCCTGAGAAATCATGCCTCCGATTGGTGGGGTATCCTTCTATATTCAGCGGCAGTGTATCCGATGGATTCGGCAATTCTAAAACAGATTGCTGATACTTACTATGAACACATTCTACCTATCTGTAAGCAGGGGAGACTCATCACAGGGGACGATCTGATTCAGGAGTTCCATTTGAAAGAAGGAACGCAAATTGGAGTGCTGCTGAAGGAGATTGAGGACCGTCAATTTGATGGCGAAATCCGAACCCGGGCAGAGGCATTGGCTGCGGTGGCGGTGTTAATTCGGAAGTGTCCCTAACGTAACTATTCCGTCGGTTTCTCTGCGTTACAATTTCGTTTGATATTTTCGTAGGAGTTTCGGAATCAAAGATAGCAAGAGCAGAAGCACACCAGCGATTCCAAGATAGAGGAGCGTCTTCCAAATATTGCCCTCACCCCTCACAAATGCCCCACCGAGCTGGACAAACACTGCTGTCCCCGGCAACATGAAGATAGCAGAGACGAGTACATAAGTGGGAAACCGAATACTGGTTAACCCATAGGCATAGTTTTGGAGATTGAATGGGAAAATCGGGACCACGCGTGTAAACATCACGATACGCCAGCCTTGTTCTTCAACCTGTTCATCTATTTTGCGGAATTGCGCATTGTCTTTGACCCAACCTTCAACGAGGTCGCGAGCAACGTAGCGGGCAATTAGAAAAGCAACAGAGACAGAGATAATCGAAGCCACGGACGCGTAAAAGATGCCCCACAGGGGTCCGAAGACGAAACCTGCCAAGATAGTTACTGGGGCACCGGGGAGGAAAAAGACAGTGGATACCAGATAAAGCCCAATGTAGACTAAGGGCGCAATTCTGCCAAAACCTTCTACCCATGTTTTGATTTTCGGAACGTTTTCTAAACGAATGTCGTCTGTTACGCCGTAGGCTCTCAATACGAGATAGACAGTCGCGACGACCCCAACCGTAATGAGAATTTTAATGATGCTCTTTTTCATTTTTTGTCGAAATTGCCTCTAAGTAGGATTTAATCTGCGTCTGATATCGGACAGGAATACGGTTATTTTCTACGGCTGCAGCATACGCACGCGACGCGTTGAGGACGACATCGGCATAGGGTAGATAGGCAGGCGCGTCGTCGGTTACCTCACCCGTAAAGACACGAGAAACACCTTCCGCATTGCCAGATGCACCCGTCGTCAGGGTCAGTGCTTCTCCGTTAACCTGAAAGGCGGGTGTTTCCGCACCTGTCAGGGGTGTGGTAGAATCTGGGCGGTCTGTTTCACTCGCCATGCCGCCTGATTCGGCTGTTTGTGATGCTGAGGATGGATCGGAATTTGACGAACCTTCACGAGTCCCCTCAACCTCGCGGCTCCCCGCGTCTTGTCCAGGTCCGCCATCGCTATTCGCAATTCCACCGCCTGCGGATTGCGTTTCAAGAGTCGCCAATGCCAGTTCCTTTTGGTTTGCCGTGAGGTGTGCCTCCAATTCCGCAAGATCGGACGACTTTTCCATCTGCTCAAGGGCAGCAATAATGTCCTGCAAGGTCTCCGGTGTGACGGCTTGCCCCTGAATCTGGTTCAGTGAATCACCAAGAGTACCCTCTGGTAGATCTTCAGCCAAACGTTCAAAGAGTTCCATAAGTTCCGCTTGGAGTTCCGATGGTATCGCAGCCTGTTCAGTGAGGTTTTCCAGTACTGCAGCGAGTTGGTCGGCATCCATACCGCGAAAACTTTGACTCGCTTCTACTGCTTCAGCAATGGCAGTTTGTTCTGATCGCTGCGTGCGGATCTCTTTTTTTAAGGCGCTGAGATGTTTTTGCGCTGTGTTGAGATTCGATGCCGCTTTCAACGCTTTCATCGTATCGGTCATCTGACGCTTTAAGTCCGAATTCTCAACATGTTCTCCTTCAAGGTTTTGAATGATTCTATCTAACGCCTGCTGCTGCGAATGCGTCAGGGGTTGCGGCACCTCATAGAAAGGGGGAATAGTGAAGGATAGCCCAATCAACAGCAGCGGAATCGGAAAAAATTTCAGGAACTTTGGGAGACGATACGGGCTTACGTTTACAACGTCTAAGGTTGTTGCAGTCTCTGCGGCATCTCGAATTTGGAGTTCTGCGAATTCACTTTGGGGATCGGTTCGCATCAATCCAAACGCCGTCCCGAGCCGCTCGCTGAGTCCCATTTTTTCGTCAACAGCCCGCGCGACAGCGTCTAAATCCTGACGATGCTTGACACTGAGACATACACCGACAGCCACCGCGACAAAAATAATAACCCCACTCACACTTAACATTCGGATCGGTAGGGGAATCACTCGGTTCAGAAAGAACAACACCACAAGCAGCACCAGCCCACAGAAGAGCGTAGACGTGATCGTCTGCAGGAGTGCCTGCCGATACATTCTACCCCGAATGTCGGTCAGACAATTTTGGATGTGTTGTGCATCTAATGTTTCGACGGGGGTGTGTTCAGAATTTACCATGTGAGTTCCTCAACTGCTGCCATAACCGTATCTGGGGTAATCGCCTCGAGATTTTCGCGTGCGCGATCGGGATATGCGTCCCATTCTCTGGACGACAGTATTTTCATAAACGAACACCCTTTGCGCGCGACCACGGCGTGTCGGTCCCACGGCGGTGCCCACTGGATAAGGTTAGAGGCACCGAACAGGGCAATCGTCGGCGTTTTTACAGCCGTGCTGAGGTGCATCGGTCCTGTATCGTTGCTGATGTAGAGATTACACCGTTGCAGCAGTGCCGCCAGTTGCATCGGGGTCGCCTGATTGACAATAACGGGTGAATGGGACATCGCGTCCGCCACCTGATCTGCTAATTCACCTTCGCGCGGTCCAGTCGTGATAATAATATGTGCGTCGTATGTTTCATGGAGGCGATCCGCAAGGGTTGCAAAGTTTGATGCATGCCATCGGCGATAGACTGTCGCGGCACCCGGATTGAGCCCGATAATGGGGCTGCCGTCATTCAGCTTTCGGTCTTCAAGAAAATTGTTCACCCATGCCTTGCCTGCCCTATCCACAAATACTTCCGGTTGAGTGTTCCCTGCTTCAATACCCAAAGCGCGAATCACATCGAGATACCGCTCCGTTTCATGCTGCGCTGTATTATTCGGAACTGCGAGATTCAGCAATGTCTTTCCACCAGCGTTCGTTTTGAATCCAACACGGAACGGGATTCTCGCAAGAAATGTGTGAAGAACGAGACGGAACGTCGGCTGCAGCACAACCGCCATTTGGAATTTTCGTCGAGCCATCTGATAGATGAGTTTCGGCACGGAGGTTTGATACGTAAGAACCTCGTTCAGATGTGGGTTTGCGGACACTAACGCCTCTCGTGTCGGGGCTACCATATAAGCGATATAGGCATCTCGAAAGTGTTGGCGTAAGGCACGAATGACAGGTGTTGTGAGAACGGTTTCTCCGAGTGGCGCAAGTCTTATGATTAAAATGCGATGAATCTGATGAGGGGCAAACATCCTGTTCCTTCGCTGGCTATTGCAAATTTGTGCTGTTCACGATATAATACCCCAAAACAGACTGGATGTCAAGATGTATTCCTATCTCCAAAACTTAAAAGAGAAATATCTACGCGGTTGGGAACAACAGGCGACTGTGATCCTACTGGCTTCTGGGCTCCTGCTAACGTTGCACAGGTATTACAGCCGACGGAGTTTTTTCAGGCAACACTTCGCAGAATACTTTCTTAACCTCCCATTGGTAGAGAGCCATTCCTACTATTACTGGTTTCTGACGACGGCACTCACCTTACTCCTCGCGCCTGTCCTTGTTGCGCAATTTGGAACAAAAGAGCGGTTGAAGGACTATGGGTTCCAACTCGGGCATCAGAAACTTGGATGGGGTGTGACAGGAATAGCGTGGTTCCTGATGATACCCGTGGTGATTCTCGCGGTTATCGTATATCCACCTTTCGTAGCAAAGTATCCACTTTGTAAGGCAGTCGCGAGCAGTTGGCAGGCGTTCTTCCCGTATCAACTCGCTTACGGTGTTTACATGTTTTCGTGGGAATTCTTCTTCCGTGGGTTTATGCTCTTTGGACTTGAACGGAAATTCGGGAACTACACCCTCTTAATTCAGACGATTCCTTTTGCGGTGATGCATTACTCAAAACCCTTACCGGAGGCAATCGGTTCTGTGATTGCGGGTGTATTGCTCGGTGTGCTGGCACTGGAAACGCGTTCGTTCATCTACGGCGCGGTAATTCACTGGCTCGTCGCGATGACGATGGATATAGTAGCTGTATCTTTTCCACGTTTCTGAGAATAAACATTTTGTTGCGGTTGCTCAGTAATTGTGCTATAATGTATCAATGATGTGTGAAGAAAAAATACTAAGGTCTGGAGAAGTTGTTATGAAGATGTTAAGGTTGTTCCTCATCATTGCGTTAGTTTTATACGCCAGCACACCTGTGTTTGCTGAATTAAGCGTTGAAGATTTAGAGAAAATTCGCCAGATTGTCAATGAAACTGAGGTCCGGTTAGGGAAACGTATAGAGGCAGTTGAAGGGCGGTTGGATAAACGTATCACGGATTTACGGGACCGCATAAACTTCCAAGGCCATTTAATTATTGCGCTCATCGTTGCTATTCTCACCTTCGTTGCGGTGCCAATGGGGATTATTGTGTATCAATACAACCGGAACCGCGACCGACAAGAAGCAGAAATTAAGGCACTCCGCGACCAAGAAGCAGAAATCCAGATACTCCGACGGAGAATAGAGGAACTTGAACGGAAACCAATCATCCAGGCTTGACCAACAGAAAAACTATGGCACAACCCGACATCCTCCAAACGATACTCAAGGACAGCAATTACCACCTTGACCTGTTTGACCTATCTGAAATTCAGAATTTACGTCAAAGGATAGAGGGCAAAAAAACACCTATCACCTATTGCCCTATTCGAGGAAAAGCAGTCCAGATAAAACCTGAAGAACTGATCCGTCAATTGTATGTGGAACGCCTCTTGAACCGGTACCATTATCCGCGAGAACGTGTCCGGTTTGAACACCTCGTCAACTTCGGTAGAGAAAAGAAACGCGCCGACATTGTTATCCTTGACAAAGACAGAGTCGATACCCCCTATATTATCGTTGAAGTCAAAAAGCCGAAACTCCAAGAGGGTAAGGCACAACTCCGTTCCTACTGCAACGCTACTGGCGCGCCCATCGCTGTATGGACAAATGGCCAACAGATTTCGCACTACCACCGGAGAGATCCAAACTACTTTGAAGACATCACCAATATTCCTAACGCCGATCAGACCTTGGCGGATATCCTCAACGAGCGTTTTACCCTCAAAGATCTCGTGCTTAAGGATAAACTTGCCACGGAGCACAAGTCCTTAAAGGATGTCATTTTGGAATTAGAGGACGAAGTGCTCGCCAATGCAGGCGTAGATGTTTTTGAGGAGGTTTTTAAACTCATTTTTGCCAAACTCTATGACGAATTCAAGAGTCAGGAAGACAAAATGTTTATCAACCGCCTCCTACGGCACAGAATCAATACCATTGTTCAGGAAACAGGTCAATCTTACGACGTGGAGAATCCAGATTATGAGGTTCTGAAGGAAGCGGTTGCAGAAATTCCAGATGATGATTTTCGCGCTATGGCGTTCAGAAATACGGGACAAACTGACACCCAACTCAAAACCAAAATTCAACGGCTTTTTGACGATGCAAGGGACCGGTGGAGAGGCGTTTTTCCTGAACATTCAGCGTTTGAACTTTCTGACAGTCACCTTTCTGTCTGCGTTTCCAGTTTGCAGGATATAAAGTTATTCAACTCCAATTTGCAGGTTGTCGATGAAGCGTTTGAATATCTGGTGAGTAAATCCGCCAAAGGCGAAAAAGGACAATACTTTACCCCACGCCACGTTATAGATATGTGTGTCAAGATGCTTAATCCGCAGCCGGGGGAATATATGATTGACACCGCTGCTGGGAGTTGCGGTTTTCCAGTGCATACCGTTTTCAAACTGACGGGGACGCTTTTCACCAATGCAGAAATCCCTGAAGCAAACAAGGAGTATGTCCTCAAAGTGTTTGGGATCGATTTCGACGAAAAGACCGTCCGGGTGGCGAGAACCCTGAATCTCATTGCAGGAGATGGTGAAACCAACGTTTTGCATCTCAACACGCTGGATTATGAACGGTGGGACGACAGCACAGAGAGAAATAACAGGTGGAGCCGCACTTATGGCGCCGGTTTTGATCGCCTCAAAGCGTTAAGGATGGAGCCAGACGAGAACAAATCATTTGGTTTCGATATTCTGATGGCGAATCCACCTTTTGCCGGGACATCAAGGAGAGTCGTATCCTGCATCAATACAACCTCACCTTTAAACAGAACGGTAAAGCACACACCAAAGTCGGACGCGATATCCTGTTTATTGAACGCAATCTTGATTTCCTCAAACCCGGGGGACGGATGGCAATTGTGCTACCTCAAGGCAGATTTAACAACACGTCTGATAAATATGTCCGTGAATTTATCGCGGAGCGCGCCCGTATCTTGGCTATCGTTAGTTTGCACGGTAACACCTTCAAACCGCATACCGGCACGAAAACGAGCGTTCTGTTCGTGCAAAAGTGGAACGACGATCCTACCGAGGGCCCGCTCTGTCCAAAAGTTGACAACTACTCCGTCTTTTTAGCGGTGAGTGAAAAAGGTGGTAAAGACAATTCTGGCGATTACGTTTTTCTTGAGAATAGCAATGGACAGCACAAATTGGACAAAAACGGTCATCTGATTGTTGATCACGATCTCCACAACCACAACGAGGAGCTTTCCGATGGTATTGCCGAAGCCTTTATTGAATGGGCAAAGAACGAAGATTTAAGTTTTTGGAGGTAATAGGAGCTCGATTCAGCAATATGTTAGCACGCTCTGATGAAAGCAAGAATGATACCCAGAACAGCGATGCCAGCTGTCATCGTCCATTGGAGCGTCTTGATTCCTGTCTCAATTCGGTCAAGACGTTGCCCTTGGGACCTAACCTCGTCGCGAAGCGTGTTAACATTCGACTTAACGTCCGCAACATCCGACTTAACGTCCGCAACATCCGATTTGTCGGCTTTTTGGTCTAATTTTTCGATAACAAACTTAAGTTCTTCTCTAACGTCCTTGACATCCATCTTGTCGGCTTTTTCGTTTATGACATGATCCACGCGGCCTTCAAGCCGCTCCAATCGGATGCCTACATCTTTGAGTGTCTGTAATAATAACTCGTTGAAGTGATTTGACATCGGTAACTCCTCCTATGGTGTAGAATAACAGAAATTTGTGTGGATGTCAAGTAATTATCGCGGAGCGGACAATTACGGAATAATTAATAATGCAGTATTCTGTCGTTGATTATCAATCTATAGTGGATGCCTCTCATTCTCTGCGGCTTGATGCGGAGTTTTTTCGACCTGATTATCTACGGGTTCAACGCAAACTTGAAAAGATTGGTTCGCGCCGACTCATTGATTTTCAAGTCAATATTAGGCACCCGAAAGAAATACAACGAAATTATGTGGATGAGGGTGTTCTATTTTTGAGAGCACAAAATGTGCGTCCCCTATCCATTGATCTAACATCCAACCCTGTTTACATATCGGAAGAAGATGCAGAGTGTTTACAAGACAACACCATCTATTACAAAGATATTCTGATAACGCGATCGGGCGCAAATGCTGGTCAGTGTGCTATCTATCTTGAGGATAGCCATGCTATCTCATCGTCTCATACCTTTATCGTCCAAAGTGGCAGCTTAAATCCGTTCTTTCTCGCCATTTTCCTCAATACGAAGTATGGTGAAGCATTAATACAGAAGGGTAAATACGGTAGTGCCCAACCTGAAGTTGCCCCGCCTTTTTTGTATCAAATTCCTGTGCCGAATTTAGAAAATCTTCAAATGGAGATAGAAAAAACCTATCTCCGGTCAAAAGATCTAACAGAACTATCAAAAACCCGGTATGCCGAAACCCAAACCCTTCTCCTTGACGAACTCGGACTCACCGACTATCAACCGAAGCACAACTTAACCTTTGCCACAGATTATGTCAGCATGCAACACGCAGAGCGTATTGACGCGGATTACTTCCAGCCAAGATACGATGATATTATCAGTGCCATTAAAAGTTATCAGGGGGGTTGGGGAGTGATTGCGAATCAAGCCCAGTTAAAAGATAGCAATTTCAAACCTGAGCCTGAAACGGAATACAAGTATATTGAACTTGCTAATATCGGGCGTGATGGGGAGGTAAAGGATTGTATGGTAGGGCAAGGACAAGATTTGCCAAGTAGAGCACGATGCAAGGTGAACACGGGAGATGTCATTGTTTCATCTGTTGAAGGCTCACTGGAAAGCATAGCCTTGATAACAGGGGAATATGATAATGCTCTCTGTTCAACTGGATTCCATATTATCAATTCGGATGTACTTAATTCGGAAACTCTATTGGTGTTTTTGAAGAGTAGCGTCGGTCAGTTACAACTCAAGAAAGGGTGTAGTGGGACAATCCTCACAGCGATCAATAGAGACGCATTCGGTAGAATTGCTCTCCCAACAATTAGAGCAGAGAAACAGTCTGAAATCCAACAGAAATAGGACTTACGCAATAATGTTTGACATAACCTCATAGAAGGGGTAATATGTT